>CAYUUH010000017.1:0-3945 GCA_964447855.1 uncultured Methanosarcinales archaeon
TTTGACTTAGTCAGTTTAGTCTTGAACCTAGACAAAGGAAGCATTTTCTTGTAACTCTCTACTTCTCTCCTCTTGTGTCTTATGATTTTATCTAATACCATTTTGACCATGAGATAAATAACCAGAGTTTGATTATTTATTCCTGCTTGTCCAGTCTGCAAGCTGGTTTAGTTTTGCCAGTGCTTTTCCGGAATCGATAGAATCTTGTGCTATTTTAACTGCCTCTTTTAGACTTCCTGCTTTGCCTGCAACAAATATTGCTGCAGCTGCGTTTAATACAACTACATCTCTTTTTGGGCCTTTGTCCTGCCCTTTTAGTATTCTGAGTATTATCTCTTTGTTCTCTTCGGGAGTACCTCCTTTTATCTCCTGCAATGATGCGAGCTTCATTCCAAAGTCAGTAGGCTTTATCTTGTATGATGTAATATGCTTGTCTTTTACTTCTGCTACTTTTGTTTCTGCTTCAAGGGTGATTTCATCAAGACCATTGCCGTGAACAACCATTGCATGTTTTACTCCCAACAATCCAAGAACCTCTGCCAACGGCTCAACAAGCTTTTCGTCAAAGACTCCCATAAGCTCGTAAGGTGCTTCTGCAGGGTTTGTCAATGGACCAAGCACATTGAAGACCGTTCTTACGCCAAGTTCTTTTCTTGGACCTATTGCATATTTCATTGCTCCATGGAATTTTGGGGCAAACATATAACCAATACCTACTTCATTTATGCACTGTTCAACTTTCGCAGGCTCAAGATCTATACTAATACCCAAAGCTGCAAGAACATCTGCTGAGCCTGATTTGCTTGAGACGCCTTTGTTGCCGTGCTTTGCCACAGGGATTCCTGCGCCTGCAACGACAAATGCAGCTGCTGTAGAAATATTAAATGTGCCAGACTTATCTCCGCCTGTGCCTACAACATCAACTAATTGCGCTTGGTTTTTTGGCTTTATCTTTGAGGCCTTTGCTCTCAGTACTTTTGCGCATGCTGTGATTTCCTCAATTGTTTCTCCTTTTATCCTTAAAGCTACCAAGAATCCTGCAATCTGGGCATCTGTTGCCTTGCCCGACATTATCTCGTCCATTACCTGCTCTGCTTCTTTCAGGCTGAGGTCTTTGCCGTCAATCAGTTTTGATATAGACTCCTGAATCATTTCTTGCTCACCATCTTGATTAGGTTGTCAATTATAATTCCACCTACAGGAGTTAAGATTGATTCTGGATGAAACTGCACTCCTTCAACCATGAATTCCTTGTGCCTTACGCCCATAACTATATCATTTCCTGCTGTCCTGGCTGATATCTCAAGGCAGTATGGCACCTCAAGGGCTGACAGTGAATGATATCTTCCAGCCTGGAACGGATTTTCCAGGTCTTTGAATATAGTTTCATTGTCGTGCTGGATTTTTGAGGGCTTGCCGTGTTTTATCTCTGAACACCTGTCAACCTTTCCGTCAAATGCCTCAACTATACACTGCAATCCAAGACATACGCCAAAGATAGGTATCTTGCCTGCATATTCGCTTATGATTGCTATTGAATTGCCTGCATTCTTTGGGTTTGATGGGCCTGGAGATATTACTATAAGCTTTGGCTTGAACTCTTTTATGACCTTGTTTATCGTGCTCATGTCTGTGTTGTTCCTGTAAACTAAGATTTCGCAGCCGCGCTTTTCGAACTCATCTACTAAGTTGTATGTGAATGAATCAAAGTTGTCTATGAAAAGAACTTTCATTTTAATCCCCCTGCAAGCTTGATTGCCCTCAGGCATGATTGCGCTTTCTTGTTTGTCTCGATAAACTCCTGCTCAGGTATTGAGTCATAGACTATGCCTGCGCCTGCGCGAATGTATGCCTTGCCGTGCTTTAGCTTCATTGTCCTGATTACTATGCAGCTGTCAAAGTCTCCGCTTGGCGTAAGATATCCAACGCTTCCGCCATAGAAGCCTCGCTTGGTTTTCTCAACTTCCCTTATCAGCTTCATGGCCTCTATCTTTGGAGCTCCGGTAAGAGTTCCCATATTCATTGAAGCCAGGTAAGCGTGCAGTGCGTCTAGGTCAGGCTTTAACTCTCCCTTTACTGTTGAAACAAGATGCTGCACATGAGAATATTTCTCAACAATGAATGGGTCGATTGTTATCCTTGTTCCGGGCTTTGAGATTCTTGCAACATCATTCCTTGCAAGGTCAATAAGCATTGTGTGCTCTGCAAGCTCTTTTTTGTCAATCTTAAGTTCTGTTTCATACCTTGAGTCAAGCTCCAGATCAATCTGGTCTTTGACAATGCCTCTTGGCTTTGTTCCTGCAATTGGCCTTATCTCAACTGTCTTCTTTTCTTCTCCCTGAACCCTTAGGTACATCTCAGGGCTTGAGCCTACCAGAATTCCGTTGCTTGAATTTATGTAAAACATGTATGGGCTTGGGTTCATGTTTCTAAGAGTCTGATAGATGTCGAGAGGCTCGGCATTATAATTAGAGATTATTGTCCTTGAAGGCACGACCTGGAATATGTCTCCCTGAAGGATGTGGCTCTTCATCTTCTGCACAATATCTTCAAACTCTTTCTGCTCTGTGTCTGTTGTTACCTCATGCTTTTTTGGAGTAAACTTCTTTGGCTTTGGAGCTTTTAGTGATGCTGCCTTTTCATAACCCTCTAGGGTCTTTAGGCATTTGTCATAAACTCCCTTGTTGTCACCATCTGTGATTAATGCATTTGCTATAAGGTACATCTTCTTTTGCTTGTGGTCTATAAGAAACAGGTTGTCAAGGAAATAAAGCTCATAATCCGGGTCTTTTAGGATATCTTCTTTGTTCTGCGGCAGGTCTTCAAACTGGTCTATGAAATCATAAGATATTGCGCCAAAAAGCCCGCAGTAAGGAATAACTGGCCTTGAGGTTGGCTGGAATTTCAGTGCAACTGCCCTGATTATATCCATGTGGGTCTTTAGCTTCAGCCTTTTATCCTCGCTTACTGTCTTTCTTGCAGGATTTAGTATTCCTTTGATTAGGTTCTTCTTGTAAACTACCTTATCGCAGAACTTGAAATCTCCTTTCAATGCCTTGATTACTCTTTCTCCCTGAACATTAAGGGCTTTTATCTCAAAATCCTCTTTATTTCCTGAAACAATCAAGCATGGGCTTGCGCTTCCAAGGCTTAACTCACCATACTTTGCTATGACGTCAGCAGACTCAAGCAACAGGCAGTTTGCCTTTCTTCCATAGTCTGAAAGCTTGGAGAAATACTCGATAGCATTGTCTGGAGCATCCACTACTTTGTAAACAGGCACAACTGTATTTGGCTTTGCTTTATTGATTAGCTCGCGAAACTCTTCCATTTTATAACAACCCCCCCTTGTTGCCCCTAATTCTCGCCTTTATATAAAACTTTGTCTTTAAGCATGAGGAGTGAAAACTAAAAGAAGGAGATTTATGGCTTATTTTATAATTTAGAGGCTTAAATAGGCTCCTTTTGTTGTTAAAATCAATTTTTGATAGTTCTTTAGCTAAATAAAACTCAGAATTGGATTCAACCACGCCAAAAACAATCACTTTTCATTTTAAATCCTAATCAGAAGATAAGACTAACTTATATTTAAGAGTGTCGATTTATGGTTTATTAAGCCTTATCCAAACATCTCATCAACAGTCTTCATGGCATTCTCCCTGTTAGCAGGGAATGCTGCTATACTTATCTTGATGTGGAAGCAGTTTCCAGAATCAGTTATCCGATACTCGTTTTCTTTCAGTAGCTTGTCCTTGTCAAGCCTTATGAAGAAGTTTCTTTCATTGTCAAGCCTAGACTCTTTCTGCCTTAGCAATGAGTCTACTTGCTCCTGGCTTAAGCCTTGCTTTAGGTTTTCTATAAATCCATTTATGTGCCTGTCCTTTTCCAGGATTACTTCGTATATTTTGATTTTCTTTTCATTAAAGCCAACTGCAGTATCGTCTT
>CAYUUH010000017.1:3955-11384 GCA_964447855.1 uncultured Methanosarcinales archaeon
GATTTTTATCTTCTCTTCCTTTACATCAAAAGGAACTAAAGAAATGAGCTTGCTATAGATCAAGTCCTTGTCTTCTTCATCATAGATAAATACCTTTATCCTTATGTTGTGCGCGAGCTTCATTAGTGATGTTTGTTTTCTTATTGTTTAATAAGCTTTTTTATTGTACTGAGTTTAGAAACATTTTTATAACAGCTCTCTAGATTAGGCTTTATGAAACATACTCTTAAGATAACTCTTATTCTTATAGCAATATTCCTTGCATCGCAGGTTATTGGCCTTGCGATAACCGGGAAGTACATCCATGTTGAAGAGAATATTGTTATTGATGAAACAGGCCGGGAGATTATACAGAAGAACCTAACCTATTCTGACCTTCCATATATAGACAGGCCTGAGATTGAGGAAAGTTCATCTTTTGTATATATACTCACTGCTGTGCTGATAGGAACCGGGCTTGTACTCCTCCTTGTTAAGTTCAAGAAAGTAAACCTCTGGAGATTATGGTTCTTCTTTGCTGTATGGATATGCCTTACAGTTGCGCTTGGAGCCTTTATCCCAAAGACTCCTGCACTTGTTATTGGGTTTCTTCTTGCCTGGCTTAAGGTGTTCAAGCCAACCACAGTTATTCACAATTTCACAGAGGTGTTTGTCTATGGAGGCCTTGCTGCAATATTTGTTCCTATAATGAACTTGTTCTCTGTCTCAATGCTTCTTATCCTGATTTCAATATATGATATGTATGCTGTGTGGAAAAGCAAGCATATGATAAAGCTTGCAAAGTTTGTATCTAGCTCAAAGCTTTTTGCAGGGCTCGCTGTGCCTTACAAGAAGACAAAGCTAGAAAAGAAAGTGGCTGTCAAAGCCAAAGATGAAGCTAAAGGGGTTATAAAATCAGGAAAGTCAAGAGTTGCTATCTTAGGTGGGGGAGATATTGGTTTTCCCTTGATATTCAGCGGAGTTGTTATGAAAGGGCTTATCCTTGACGGTTTTGCTGCTGGCTTCCTAAAGACCCTGATAATAACTGCTTTTACGACTATTGCTCTTCTTATGCTGTTCTTGAAAGGAGATAAAGAAAAATTCTATCCTGCAATGCCTTTCCTTAGCGCAGGATGTTTCCTAGGATATCTTGTTGTATGGCTAATCGGAGCCTTTTTCTGATTCTTCAATAAATATATCCTTTAATGTTTTGTCGCTCTTGAGAAATTCCTTTTCAGGCTGTCTTGCTGGTTTTTCTTCCTTTGGCTCTGGCTTTTTCTCTTCTGTTTTCTTTGGCTGAGGCTCTGTTAATTCAATTTCTTCTTCCATTTCTTCCTCTTTTTTGATCTCTGTAATCTCTACGCCTTTCTTCTTGGGATAAGCGAACAATGTTCTCTGCCCCTTGTCAATTGCATAGGATAATGGATTGATTATCATGCCGTCTTTTGCAGCAATTGTCTGCACACCTGTTTCTTTTTGTATTTCTCTTATCAGATATAATGGGTCAGCCTCTATCATCTTTATCCCAAAGTGAGTTATTATTGCCAGCCTTGGCTGAACCTCTTTTATTATCCTTATGGCACCTTCACAGCTTAAGTGGTCTGTTGAGTCTGATTTATTCGGGTTCGTGACGTTGAGGATTAGGATGTTTGCGCCTTCATACTGCTCTATGAGGTCCGGGGAATATGCTGTGTCTGCTGTGTAAACTAGGGTGAATTTAGGTGTAAAGAACTTAAATCCGATAGTATGCGGGTCAGAATGCCTGCACCTTAAAGCCTGGACCTCAACTTCGTTTATGCCTACTCTCTGTCCTGCTTCAAGCACAATGAACCTTTCAAGGCATCCCTTGTAAAAGTCTAACAGTGCTGGCTGGTATTTCTCTGCTCCATTAATCACTGTTTTGTTGGCTACAACAACTCCTTTCCTGTCAAAGCCTCTATAGGTCATAGCATCTATCACTGCATTCAAATCATTAGAATGGATTAAGTGTGCGTGGCTTACAAATACGGCTGTGTTTGCCCTGAGGTTTACGCCGCACTGCTTTGCAAAAGCTAAAGAGCTTGGACCTGGGTCAATGTGAAACTGATTGTCCTCGACGTTAAGAACTATACCGCCTGATGCCCTTAGCTGCCTGCCTACAACAAAAGAGTCTCCAGCCGTGCCCAAGAATATGATGGATGCTGTGATGTTTATCCCCCATGGTGAATTATTACTCTGAAATTAATAAAGTTTTCTAAATTACATGGTAACATTTAAAAAATGAGAAGTATTCTACCCCTATGGGCAAGCTAGGCTGGGAGGTTAGCGCTCTCCTGTCACTGTAAACACGCTTTAGACAGGGTCGAAGCTTGGAAAAAGGCATATCCATTGTTTATTCGGTCTTGGTTTGGACGATGAAGCTTTGTCCTGCTGGACTGATGTCTCAAGGAATCGGGTCAGGCTGGGAACAGAGCAGCCCTAACTTCTGGTATTAGTGCTTGTAGGGTAGCGGAGCTAAGGAAGAATCAAGGTAACTGGTAAGCTTTGTTTGTGTCGATTTCTGGGCGTGCTTGCCCGCTTTTTTCTTAATGCTAAGATTTAAAAATCAACTTGGAATCCGCAGTAAGTGATGATTTATGAACGGAAACGGAGCAGTTTTTGTTGAGGACATTGAAGTTGAAAGCGGAGTCAGGATAGCTACAGTAAGATATCTTAGCCATGAATTTGTCAGCACCCTAAAGGACAAGCTAGATAACGCCAGAACTAAGGTCTCTTCTGCTGTTGCAGAACTGTTTGTCCCTCATGGAAGCGTCTATGAAGATATTGTCAGGGACTCATATAGGGCTGTAACCGGAGAAATAATCAAGGATGTATGCGGCCAAGGAGTTTCGCAGCCAAAAAAGTTAATTCTAGTTGATGAACCTTATCAAGAATGGGATGTTTATTCTGTGCAGCAATAAAATTAAAAGAGATTAATCTACATAACTCAGCCAGGATTCATACTTAGGATTCTTTCCGTGAACTATGTCAAGGAATTCCTGCTTTAGCTTGGTTGTTATTGGTCCCGGTGCTTGGCTTCCTATCTGATTATCGTCAATAGAAGCTATTGGAGTAATCTCAGCAGCTGTCCCAGTAAAGAATGCTTCATCTGCATTTTTCAAGTCTTCAGGCGTCAATACTTTCTCTTCTACTTGTATGCCTTCGTCTTTGGCAAGCTGCATAATTGACCTTCTTGTTATGCCATGCAGGATATTTCCAAGCTTTGGTGTGAAGATTTTTCCGCCCTTAACTAGGAATAGGTTCTCTCCAGGGCCTTCTGCTATGTTACCATTGAAATCAAGAAGCAGTGCTTCCTGGTATCCTTTCTCTTTAGCCTCACAGCTAGCAAAGATTGAATTAACATAATGTCCGCAGATTTTACATTCTGCCTTTGTTGATTTAGGGTGCAGCCTAATATAACTTGATGTCTTTACCTTAACTGCTCCATCTCCTAAGTAAGAGCCCCAGGGCCATACAGCAATTGAGCAGTTAACAGGAGCTCCATGAGGGTCAAGGCCCATCTTGCCATAGCCATAATATATCAAAGGCCTTATGTATCCAGCCTTAATCCCATTCTCCTTGATTGTCTTCAGAACAGCATTATTTATCTGCTCCTCTGTGAAAGGAACTTTCATGAATGAACTTTTCGCGCCTTCAAACAATCTTTTAGTGTGGTCTTTAAGCCTGAAAACTGCAGGCCCTTTTGGAGTGTCATAGAACCTTATTCCTTCAAATACTCCAAGGCCGTAGTGCAATGTATGTGTAAGTACATGAACCTTGGCATCTTTCCAAGGAACCAATTTTCCGTCCATCCAAATAAACTTGGTTTCATCCATTTTAGGAGTATAAGAACAAAATTAGGTTTAAAAACCTTGTGTTAAGATTGCTACAAAAAGAATAGAATAGCTGAGATAGTAATCATGCTCAACAAGGTGCTTATCAGCACTGTCGAAGCAATCAATCCTGAATCTCGCTTGTATTTCTGCGCAAGGATTACTGTGAAAAGAGCAGAAGGCATCGCTGACTGCATCAAAATTACATTTCTTGAGATCTCTTCTGGCCTTAAGACCATGACTGCAATTAACCCTAGAAGAAATCCGATTCCAATCCTGAAACCTGCGCCTAAGAAGGCAAGCTTGAGGTCTTTTAGGTTTACTTTTGTTAGGCTCATTCCTAGGATTATTAATTGCAGGGGTATTGCTGCTCCACCAACAAGCTCTATCGGCCTCATTAATAACATAGGAAGCCTTAAGTCAAATATTGCAAAGGTTATTCCAAGAACAGCGGCATAAACCAAGGGAAGCCTGAAAACTTCCTTTAGGCTTGCTTTCTTTGCTGCGATATAAACTCCCAAGCTGAATACAAGCAATGCATTAAACACATCATATTTCACAGCCATTGAAAGGCCTATAGCTCCGAATGCAAACATGTTTATGGGATATCCAATATTCCCTGAGTTCATGAACATCATAGGCATTAAAAGCTCTTTTTTCTTTATTTTTAGGAGAGTAAGAAGCAGGTGGCCTATTCCTCCGCAGGCAAGCACAACAAACACTGATGATGCTGCAAGCTTAAAGAAATCTGACAGCACAAGCTCGTGCTGCTGTATTGCAGAGAAAACAAGGCACGGAGTTGCGATATAGATTGCAATATCTATCAAAGGATCCAGGCTTATGTGCCTTTTTTTTGCAATAAAGTAAGAAACAAAGATTATCAGGAATACTGGGATTACTGTATTCAGCGTAGTTATCATAATCTAAAAAATAAAAGTAATAGTATATAAATTATTTGGCTTACTTGCCGTAGCAGTTCTTTCCTTTGAACTTGTTCCTATAGGCTTCCAGCAGATGAGTCATCTTTCTCTTAGGAGCCTGAATTTCTTTCAGCCTGTGCTTTATCTCTGCATCAGAAAGCTTTACGTTAAGCTTTCTTTTTGGGACGTCTATCTCTATTACATCTCCGTCCTTTACTGCTCCTATCGGTCCGCCATTATATGCTTCCATCTCAACATGGCCAATGCAAGGCCCAGATGTTCCCCCTGAGAACCTTCCGTCTGTAATAAGCGCAACTCTCTTGTAGCCTGCTCCTTTGATTGCATCAGTTGGTGTAAGCATCTCAGGCATTCCTGGAGCTCCAGCAGGACCCATAAAGTTCAGTACAACAACATCTCCTTCCTGGATTTTCTTCTTTTCTATTGCCTTTAAGAGGTCTGGTTCTGAAGTAAATACCTTAGCTGGGCCAGAATGCACCATCATCTCAGGCTCTACTGCCGTCTGCTTGATAACTGAGCTTTTTGCAATATTCCCTTTGAGTACAGCAATTCCTCCCCGAGGGAAGTAAGGCTTGTCAAGAGGCCTTATCACATCATCGTTAAGTACCTTTGCAGCCTCTGCTATCTGCTTGGTGTTCTTTCCTGTAACAGTAGGATTATCCTTAAGCATGTGCTTTATCCTGTTAAGTACTGCAGGGATTCCTCCTGCTTTCCCAAGGTCGGCCATCTCATGCTTACCGGCTGGAATAAGGTGGCAGATATTTGGAGTTTCTCTTGCTATGCGGTCAAAATCTTCTGGATTAATGTCAACGCCAAGCTCATGTGCAATTGCTGGAATATGCAATACTGCATTTGTTGAGCCACCCATAGTCATATCTACCCTGATTGCGTTCTCAAATGCTCCCTGAGTCATTATCTGTGAAGGCTTTAGCCCTTTCTTTGCAAGCTCAACTATTCTTTTTCCTGTCTCGTAAGCCTGCTGCTTCTTTTTTGGGTCTAAGGCGAGTGTTGCTGCGCATCCTGACAAAGACATTCCCATTGTTTCAGTAACGCATGCCATAGTATTTGCAGTGTACAATCCAACACATGAGCCTGCGCCACAGGTCATGCATTTTCTCATCTGAGCCTCTGCTTCCTGCTCTGTAATCTTGCCGGCCTTTACCTGGCCTGTAAGCCCAAATCCCTGTATTGGGTGGCCTTTAGTGCCGTCTTTAAGGTCATTGGCCTTCATTGGGCCGCCTGTAAGAATTATTGCCGGTAGGTCAAGACGTCCAGCTGCCATAAGCATGCCCGGAGTTATCTTGTCACAGTTTGTTACTCCAACCCACCCATCAAGGCTGTGGGATAAAGTCATTATCTCTATGTTGTCTGCTATATGCTCGCGAGAAGGAAGGCTTAAGCGCATCTCTGCGTACATTGCAATTCCGTCGCATACTCCAGGAACTCCCCATTCAAACGGAACTCCGCCTGCATCCCTAATACCGCGCTTAACTTCTTTGGTAAGCTCATTTAAATGAATGTGGCCCGGGATAATATCATTGTAAGAATTAGCTATCCCTATAAACGGCTTGTTTGAGTCTAGATCTTCTGGTTTGACTCCTGCAGATATAAGCAAAGCTCTGTGTGCAATCGTCTCAGCACCCTTCTTTAGTATTTCTGAACGCATTAGTATCACCATCAAGAATAAATAATGGAGGGTTTAAATATTTATCTGACAAAGTTCTCAAGAACACCTATTCCTTCTATCCTAACCTCAACCTTATCGCCAGACTTCATCGGGCCTATGCCTGGAGGAGTTCCTGTTGTCACTATATCGCCTGGCTCAAGAGTCATTACTTTTGATATAAAGGAAATCAGCTTCTCTATCTTGAATATGAAGTTCTTTGTGTTTGAGCTCTGGACAATCTTATCATTAAGCAAGCACTCTACTTTCACGTTGTTTGGGTTTATGTCTTTGACGATTTTGGGGCCTATTGGGCAGAAAGTATCGAATGACTTTGCACGAGTCCATTGGCCGTCTATTTTCTGCAAGTCACGGGCTGTAACATCATTCAAGCATGTGAATCCTTCAAGGTTCTTTAGAACATACTCTGGCTCAAGATTGCGTATCTCATTTTTCACAATGCATGCGAGTTCTGCTTCATAATCAACGCGTTTTGACATCTTGGGTATCTGTATTGTCTCTTTTGGGCCGATTAATGCGGAAACAGGCTTCATGAAGATTAATGGCTCTTTAGGAAGCTTCATCTTCATTTCTCGAGCATGGTCTCTGTAATTAAGCCCAACTGCAACTATCTTAGTCGGCTTTTTCTTAAGAAATGATATGTTTGTCATACATCTTAATTTGAATAACTCATATTTATATCTTATCTAAATTGGTTTCTAGGAAAGGTTTTTATAAATTATATAATTTCCGTTTGCTGGTTTTGTATGGATAATGGGAAATATAGTGGAAAGCTGATGAGTCCTATTGAATTATTATGCTGTTATTTCCCTGCTGTTTTGAGCCAGGCTGATTCTTTATGCCTCGATATCAAAGGCACTTTAGTCTGTCCAAAGAGAGATGATTTCTACACAATGGTTTTAGATCAGCTATTGATACTAAACAGAGTTGCAAGGGAAAAGGGATTATCAATTTTAATAGATACTGGCGGGCCTGCA
>CAYUUH010000018.1:0-11330 GCA_964447855.1 uncultured Methanosarcinales archaeon
TATTTGCCAGTATTCTCCTTATAAATCCGGTTAAATTCTTCTATATTCACTGGAGCCTGCGACAATGCACCAACCACTGACTCTAAATTGGAGATATCCAGGCCAGTCATGACTCTCTGCTCAGAGCTGTCTATCAATAAAAAGGTTAAGCTGCCCATCCCATCGAAGAGAATTAACTAAAGTATATAAAGTTTTTAACAAATATTTAAATAAACCTGTAACTCTTTAGCTTTATGTACAGAACAGAGATTCTTAAAGATTTTCTGGCAAAAGAGCCGATTGTTGAAGAAAGACCTATAGAGCCTCACGATATTTGGGAGGTCAAAAGCATCCTTGTTGTTATGACTCAAGGTTTAGGGGACCATCTGCTTATTCTTCCTTTGCTGAGAACCTTGAGGAAAAGATATCCTTCTGCAAAGATTGGTGTCTTGTGCAGAAAAGAATATTCTGTCTTTTATGATATGGTTGATGAAGTTATTGGGATTGGAGAATGGAGCACGTCCAGTTATGAATTGGTAATCAACCTAAACCCTTCAAATGAAAAGCTTGAGAAAGTTATCTCATTATTTAATCCAAAAATTAAGGTGGGGTTAAAAGAGCCCAATGATTTTGGATATGACTTTCCTGTAGAGGATTATCTTGTCTCTAGAGCAGTACACTACATTAATTTTCTTAAAATAGTTGGCATCAGTAAGTTCGATATGGATTTTAAGATTGATTTAAAGAAAGAATCATTGGAAAAATTCAATATTGATGAAAGCAAGAAAATAATTTGCCTTTGCATTGGCTCGAGCGACCCTAGGAAGTGTTGGAGCCCTAAGAAATATGCTGATTTAATTGGCTATTTGCAAGATTATCGGGTTGTTTTATTGGGCAAGAATATTTTTAGTGACGAAGGGAAGATTGGAGATACCTTGTCAAAAACTCCAAATGTAACAGATTTAATCAATAAAACAACTGTTGCTGAGGCTGGACAGATACTTAATACCTCTGATTTAGTCATATCGAATGATAATGGGCTGATGCACCTGGCTGCTGCTTTGGACAAAAAGATTATTGCCTTATTTGGGCCTACAAATCCTGCAATATGGGGGCCAAATTCAAGCAAGGCTGTTGTTCTTAATGTCACTAAAGAAGGCTGCGGAAAAAAAGATTCTGATTACTGCAACAGGAATGACTGCGGGAGATGCATCAATAACATAAATGTAAAGGATATAGTGAATTTAATAAAACTTTAAATATGGTGCTGTTATCCTTATGACTATGGCAAGCGCTGAAGATAGCTTAAGAGAGCAGCTTAAAAGAAAAGAGGCAGAGATAGAAGAGCTTAAGAAAGAGAGGATGGTCATACTTAACTCTGCGCTCAAGCAGTCTAGGATTAACAAGGAGCTTGAGGAGCAGATGAACCAGATTATGGAAGTTAATAAAAAGCTGACAGAGAGGCTAAAGAAGAAATGAAGAAGATTAAAAGGGCAGCAGAGGCTGACTTTCCTACTAAATTCGGCAAGTTCAGAATTTATGCCTATGAAGTTGATGATGGGAGCCACCATATTGCTTTGGTTAAAGGAGAAATTAAGGGTAAAGAAAATGTTTTGGTCAGGGTCCATTCTGAATGCTTGACTGGAGAAGTCCTAAGCTCATTGAGGTGCGACTGCAGGTCGCAGCTTGACAAAGCTATGGAGATGATTGCCAGGGAAAGTGGTGTTTTGATTTATCTTAGGCAGGAAGGAAGGGGAATTGGTTTAGTCAATAAGATTAAGGCTTATGCCCTGCAGGACAAAGGACTTGATACCGTAGAAGCAAATGAGAAGCTTGGATTTAAGGCTGACCAGAGGGATTATACTATTGGAGCACAGATTCTTGCTGATTTAGGACTTAGTACAATTAAGCTTCTTACAAACAATCCAAAAAAGATTGAAGGTATTGAGAAGTATGGACTTAAGATAGTTGAAAGGGTACCGATTGTCATTAAAGCTACTGAAGAGAACCAGAAATACCTTAAGACAAAGAAAGAGAAGCTAGGTCATATGTTTGAAGGGAAAGGAGTTTGTTAAGATTTCTAAGAGAGACTAACATAGCTATATCCAGTTCAGGTTGGATTTTTAGAAGAAACATTTATTAACGTGATAGTATGGATTGTATTATGAAAAATACACCTAAACCTAAAGATGGTAAATCTTGGCGTGATTCTTATTATCATAAGTTATTTGGGCTAAAAGCTGCGAATGAAGCGGAAAGAGTACTCTCTATTTTTGAGAAGGAATGTCCAAATGACAATCGCCCACGCCTTGCAATAAAGGCAATAAGAGCTTGGGCAGAAGATAAAAGAGAACTAGGGATGAAAGAAGTGCGTAAACTTTCGCTTGGTTCTCATGCGGCTGCTCGCAAAGCAAAAACCGATGCAGCAAAATTTGCAGCGCGTGCCGCAGGACATGCTGTTGCAACTTGGCATGTTCCCACCCATGCACTTGGCGCCCCCATGTATGCTCAGAAAGCTATATGCGCTGATAAGAATAAATCTTCTCGAAAATGACTGTATATTGAGAGGCAACCAGAACTCAAATATTTGATTCTTATCAAAACAAAAACTATTTATACTGTTTTATTTAGTGGAAACTTATGGGGAAGTTAACAACCATATTCTTATTTGTACTGGCACTTGCAGCGATATTCATCGCAGGTTGTTCCACCACTGAAAAATTTGAGTATCCAGACATAAAAGATGATTTTTGCGGAGTAAAGATAAATTATCAGTACTGCAAGTGCGCTTTTCACAATGATTTCTGCGACAACATTGGTATGGACAAGAGAGCAGCAAACCTCTATGTAAGAGATGAGTTCAATAAATGGGTTGATGAACAGCTAAAAAACTGGCTACTTCAATGTGAGACTGCAGGAGGCATTCCTGGAGAAGATGACTGCACTTACTGTGATGAAGGCTACAAAGTACAGGATGATAAGTGTGTTCCAATAGACGAAGAGTCTGCAGAAGACAAAGATTCTGAGAGCAGCTCTGAATTTGTTCCAGACGGGCCTCTTAACAAAGACTGCACGATAAACAAGGCTGAATTTGACAGAGAATGGAGAAAGTATTCTGATATTGATGATAGGATTCCTTATGCTGACAGAAGCTATGAAGCAAAAAAAGCATTAACATCCTATGACCAGATGATTGAGAAAATGGTCGAAGCATTTGAACTAGAAAGAGATATTGAGATTGAAAGCCAGATGCAGGCGCAATTGGAAGAATATAAGTCTGCTCTTGTACAGAACATAAAGACAAACCTCCTAAAAGCGTTCTGGAGATTATCATGGGTTACATATTCAACTGTAAAGTCAGGAACCGGCTTAGGCAAGTCATATTCTGAATTGCTTACAAAAGGAGCAAGTGTTGAAACTGTTGGAGCAGGGCTTAAAGTAATCCAAGGAACAATTCCAAGCACTTCAAGCCTTGCGGTAGACACCAGCACAATAGGAGGGAAGGCAATCTCAGTAGGCGCAAATACTGCTTTAGAAGCAGTTGATAGCCTTGGAGATCCAACCAAGATTGCAACTGAACTATTCAAAAGCGCGTCAATGGCAACCCTACCTTCGGCAGATATCTCACCAGAAGAGATAGAGATTCTTAGGACTCAACACCTGACTAATGGAGCGATAGACGACGCATTAGCAGCTAGCAGAAGGGCAAATACAGAAAGGCAGGCAAAACTGGCTGTATTGGAAAAAGAAATAACCAACCTTCAGAAAGATATTGACGGCTGGGAAGCAAAAGAAAAAGAGCGCGTTAAGGCTTCTCTTGAGTCCAGCTGCCTGGAACTCAAAAAGAGATATGAAAAAGAAAACTGATTACCTTCTCCTGTGCCCTTGATGCCCACGAGGCCCTCCGTGGCCCCAAGGCCTTCTTCCGTGCTGAGGCCTTCTGTGTTCATCAATCTTTATCTGGATTCTTTCAGTATGCGGAGCCTGCAATTTATCAATACGGAAATTGCGGTACTCGCTAAGAACCCTTGAATAGTTGTCATGGTCAAAGTCGCAAAGAAGGTTTATCACTTTTCCCTCTTCTCCTGCCCTTGCAGTCCTTCCTATCCTGTGCACATAATCTTTTGGGTCTCGCGGAATGTCATAATTATAGACATGCGACACATTCTCAATATGGAGGCCTCTTGCTGCAACATCTGTGCACACGAGGACATTAACCCTTGCCTTGTTGAACATATCAATTGTCCTGCTTCTTTTATTCTGGGTCAGTCCGCCATGGATTGCAATCGCATCGATGTCATTTGCCCTTAAGTTTTTTACAACAAAGTCTGTATTTCTCCTAGTATTACAGAATACCATGACCAGGCCTGCTGTCTCGTGTTTCAATAGGTGAACAAGCAGCGAAAGCTTCATGTTCTTTGAAACGTCATAATAGACCTGCTTTAACTTGCTTGGGTCAACGTGCTTTGTGGCATAGACCTCAATGGGGCTTATCATATGGTGCCTTGCAAGGTCTTTTACCCTGGAAGAGATTGTAGCTGAGAAGAAAAGGGTCTGCCTTTTTTTAGGGCATGCGCTTATAATCCTCTCTACATCCTCTATGAATCCCATGTCAAACATACGGTCTGCCTCGTCCAAAACAAGTAATACTACTCTGGACATGTCGATTGTCCTTCTCTGCATGTGGTCAAGAATCCTTCCTGGAGTCCCTACAACAACATCTGCTTTAGTTAAGCTCTCAATCTGAGGGTTTATAGAAACTCCCCCATAGATAGCGATTACATTAAGATGCTTTTCATGGGACAGCTGCCTCAATGATTCCTTTACCTGCTCTGCAAGCTCCCATGTAGGTGTAAGTATCAATGACTGAAGGCCTCCGCCGCGGATTACCTTTTCAATTATCCCGCAACCGAATGCAAGTGTCTTTCCAGAACCAGGAGCTGATTCTCCAATAACATCTTTTCCCTCTATAATCGAAGGGATTGATGAGCCCTGAATTGTGGTTGGCTGTGTAAAGCCTAATCTTTTAATGGCCGCAAGCAATTGGCTGCTTAGACCAAAGTCTTCAAATAATTTCATTATTTTCTACCTCGTATACTATGTTTATATTAATTTCAGCACTTCTCTAGAAAAAGCGAAATGTTCATGTTATGAGCAAGTGCTTTCTCGTCAGCGATCATGCTTTGTTAAATGCTGGAATGTGGAATTGATATATAAACCTTTCTAAGTAAACTACCTAATGGTGATTAAAACCTAAGAATTTCCATAACCTTTGCAATGTCTTTCTCTTCAACAACAAATATGGTATCTGTCCAGCATGAGAGTGTTTCGACTATATTTATCCCCTTCTCCCCGAACAATGAATAAAGATAAGGCACGACTCCTGCAACATGCTCAATCTCTTTCGGGCTCTTAAGGAATATCTCAACAAGCCTTTTGTTCTCCTTGATAATCTTATTCTTGAACAGCTTCTTAATTTTGTCAGAATATTCCTCTGCTGTAACAACTGTTATCGCAGATGTTCCTTCTATGATATGGAATATATCTCCTTTCTTCTTGACTTCTTTCTCGAGGTCAAGAAGGCCTTCGAAATAGATTGATTTATCAAGAACAGCTGCTATTATCTTGTTCTTTACCTCAACCTTGCTTTTCTTAAGAACATCAAGAATATCCTGCTCAAGAATTTTCTCTTTCCTGACCTTCCTGTAATATCTCCTGCACGCAACGAGGATGGCATCAAAGTTCTTCTTCAGGTCAGTGTCGGTTTCGTCTGCTATCTGCCTTGCAAGCTTAGAATAATTGATAAGCCCTTTTTTCAGGGAATCCTTTATACTGGGGTGTTCTGAAATGTACTGCTCTGTGAGTTTTGTTATGTTTGTCATTTTATAACCCCAATATCTGCTTTGTCTTCTTTAGGTTGTAGTTGAACCAGCGCTTGCTGCCCCTTTTGTAGGAAAGGCTTAGCATGCCTACAAGTATCTGGAGCTCGTAGAGCTTTTTCCTTTCCTCAAACTTCTTTGAGATTACTCCTCCTGCCCTCCTATAAGCGTCATGGAAAATCGGCCTTATCTCAGGAAGTTTTTCAAACATCCACCACTCTGATTTTATCAGGTCAAGCTCGTTGTGGCCTGCTACTGCCCATTCGAAGTCTATTATGCCGTTAATCTTGTTCTTGTCAGCGATTATGTGTGAGAAATGATAATCCTTATGCACGAGGCACGGCCTTGACTTTATCTCAAGCAAATTCTGGTTAAGAAGGATATAGTTCCTTATCTGCCTTACAAGATTTTTTGATATGCCTGGGATTTTCCTGATTTTCTTAAGCTTGTCCTTAAGGCCATAATCAAAGAAGCCCTTCCAGTCATCAAATTCAGGCTTTATCTCTTTTCCTACAATCCAGCCGAATTTCTTGAATTTTATAGAATGTATCTTAGCCAAGTATTTTGCTGCATCCCTAATAAGGTTTTCGTTCCTTGTCCTAACATACACCTTTCCAAGCTCCTCTCCAGGCACTCTTGAAAGAACAGAGTATGCGTAAGGAAACTCTTTCTTTGAGGCGTCTATCTTGTATATTATCGGAACTGGCACATTGGTTCTCTTAGCCAGAAGATTATACAGATACTCCTCTTTCTCAGCTTTCCAGTCATCCCTTGGATAAACTCTCAGAACCATATCCTGGCCATTAGAGATTGTAATATCATAAGTCCTGTTCATCATCCCCTTCTTGAACTCCTGGATTGAGACTATCCTTGAGTCAGGGGAGACTCCTTTGATTATCCTCTTTATCTGGCCTGTCTGCAGCATAGAAATCACTCTAGGTCCAATGACCTTAATCTTTCAGTTATCTTGTCATCTAGCTTGATAACGCTAGTGTCCATGAAGTCTTCTAGATTTTTCTGCATTCTGGATACCTGGCAATACTCCCAACAGACGATAAACTGGCGAGCTAGTATATAAATGTTTTGTTTCGGACATTATTGTCTATATTCATATAGGAATGTTTAAATATTAAAAGGCTCAAGAGTTAGACAATGGGAAGCCTAAGGATAACCTATATATTGTCAACGATATTCACGGCTGGAGCTGCTTGTTCCTATGGATTACTTAAGGGAGCGTCCTGGACTAAGATAATCCCTCTTGCCGCAGACAATTCTTATTCAGATATCCTAAGTATGGCTTTGGTTTCATTCATCGTTCTTCATATACTAATTGTTGGCCACTACCTGGCTAAAGATGCATTATACAGGGGAAAATCCAGAAAGCAGCAGTTTTGGGCATGCCTATTAATTTTTGGCGTCCTGATATATCACTTCTTTTTTGGAAATAATCTCAGCTATGGCCAGATACTCCGCAGGAGTTTTCATCAGCAGTATGGCGAGCCGCATAACCATAAGTATAGCCAAAGATATTCTGCAAGCCCAAGATATAATCGACAGGCTCATCAGCAGTATGGCGAGCCGCATAACCATAAGTATAGCCAAAGATATTCTCAACAGAAAAGTTGATTAAGGATTATCATTTGCTTCTCGATATGCTTCCTTAAACTTCTCAGGGCTTTCATAAGCTCCTACCTTTCCCACCTTAATCCCTGCATTAGCCAAAGAGTCAAGATGTTGACCTAGGGAGATTATTATACGCTCTACACTCTCAGGCTCTATTAAGCCCGGCTCAACGCCTGGCAGCAAGGACTGCAGCATGGCCACGTATCTAGGAGCGGACTCCACAGGAGGGTTCATACCATCGCAAATGTCAAGTTCAGGCATTTCATTTGCTAATTCCTGCTTTTCCTCTCCGCCATTATATTTAGCCACAAGAAAATACTCATTTAGGCCGCCAGTAGTCCTTCTCTCAAAACTTATAGTAACGTCTCCCTTGTCCTTGAGCCTATCGACAAGAGGCAGTCCAGAAGCTCCACCATGATGGGGTTTTTCTTCTTCCATACAAAAGATTTAAGCGGTTATTTTATTTAAACCTTTATTTTATTATTAGTCAATCCTCGGTGACAAACTCCAAGTTGTTTATATATGTCCCATTCTGGACATTCTTGTTTTATTTGTCCGATATAGGTCGATAAGTATTTAAATGGACTTGCTGTTTTAGAGTTTATTATAATCAGATAAAATGTGCATGAGGTGCATGTAAACTTGATAGGAAACATTATTGGAAAGCCTACCGGGGTTAACGCAGTAACGGGCGTTACTTCGCTGGGAAAACATATCGGAATAAAGCAGAAAGCAAAGGATTTTGCAGTTATTTACAGCTCCAAGCTGTGCAATGCTGCAGCAGTATACACCAAAAACGAGGTAAAGGGAGCTCCCCTTTATGTCAATATGGAGCACCTTAAGAACGGCAAGGCTCAAGCAATTGTAATTAACAGCGGAGTCTCAAACGTTTCAACAGGCCAAAGGGGGCTTGACGATGCGCATGAGATGGCAAGCATTGCCGCAAAAGAGCTTGGAATAAAAAAAGAAGAGGTTCTTGTTGCCTCAACAGGGCTTATAGGCGCATTCCTGCCAATGCCTAAGATAAGGAAGGGAATTATTGGAATAAAAAAAGAGCTGTCCAAGAATTCGAAGGCTGCCGAAGCTATCATGACTACTGACCTTATCAAGAAAGAAATTGAAGTAAAGGTTGGAAATGCGACAATCGGAGCAATAGCAAAGGGGTCTGGAATGATTCACCCTAATATGGCAACTATGCTTGCATTTATCATGACTGATGCTGACCTTCCTTCACAAAAACTGAAAAAGATGCTCGTGCAGTCTGTAGAAAAAAGCTTCAACATGCTTAGCATTGACCAGGACACAAGCACAAGCGACATGGCAATACTTATGGCAAACGGCCTGGCAGGAAAAGTAAACGAAAAAGATTTCCAGAAAGCGCTTGACTTTGTATGCACTGAGCTTGCAAAGATGATGGCTAAAGACGGAGAAGGCGCAACAAAGATGGTCATCTCCAAAGTTGTAAATGCAAAGACTGAAGATGCAGCAAAGAAGCTTGCAAAGTCAGTTATAAACAGCAACCTTGTAAAATGCGCAATGTTCGGGAATGACCCCAACTGGGGAAGAATCATGGGCGCAATTGGCTGCGCAGGCGCAAAGATAGATATCTCCAAGATAGACATCTACTTTGGGAACCTCAAGGTAGTATGCCACGGAGTCGCCACTGGATTTGACCATGACAAGGCAGTGGGTATAATGAAACAGAAAGAAGTGACTGTTACAATAGACTTAAACAATGGCACCAAATCTGCAACTGCATATGGATGCGACCTTACATTTGATTATGTAAAGATAAACGCGCATTACCACACATAAAATGGAACACATAAAACAAAAAGCCGGAACCTTGATTGAAGCATTGCCTTATATCCTGAAATACCACAACAAGGTTGTTGTGATAAAGTACGGTGGCGCTGCAATGGTTGACGAGGAACTGAAGAAGTCAGTTATGGAAGACATAGTGTTGCTTGACCACATGGGCATGAAGCCAGTTATTGTGCATGGCGGAGGCCCGAATGTCTCAGCTGCGATGAAGAAAGCAGGGATAGAGCCAAAATTTGTCAATGGGCTCAGGGTCACTGACAAAGAGACAATGGTTATAGTACATAAGGAGTTTGAGAAGATAAACAAAGAGCTGGTCAGCAATTTAAGAAAGCTTGGAAGCAAAGCGCTTACTGTGATTGGAACTGACAATAAGCTCATCAATGTGAAGCAAAAAGACCCGCAGCTTGGCTATGTAGGTGAGATAAAGAAGATAAATCCTGAGATAATAGACATGCTTGTCAAAGATAACTACATCCCTGTAATCTCCCCGATTGGGGCGGATAATGAAGGGTCCTGGTACAATATCAATGCAGACACTGCTGCGGCAGCAATTGCTATCGGGCTAAAAGCAGAGAAACTGACCCTCCTTACAGATGTTGATGGTGTCTTTGAGAACGAAGAGCTAATCCCCACATTGACAACAAAGCAGGTTGAGGAAAAGATAGCTGCAGGAGTTATACATGGTGGGATGATACCAAAAACAAATGCATGCACGTATGCTGTTGATAATGGGTGCAAAAAAGCTCATTTGATTAACGGAAAGATAGAGCATGCACTATTGCTGGAGATATTTACTGACAAAGGAGTCGGGACTGAAATAACTAAGTAGGTGGATAAGATGGAACATTTGTTAAGCCTTAAGGGTGTAGATGGAAAGAAGATAACTGAGCTTATAGACAAGTCAGTGCAGATAAAGAAAAATCCTGCAAAGTACAGCAATTCTCTAAAAGGAAAGACTTTGCTGATGATTTTTGAGAAGCCTTCTCTGAGAACAAGAGTAAGCTTTGAAGTGGCAATAACATCTATGGGGGGCACAGCAGTTGTTATAGAGACTGACAATATGCCCTTAGGCAAGAAAGAGTCAATAGAAGATACATCTAAGGTATGCTCAAGGTATGTTGACTGCGTTATGGCAAGGCTGTTTAAGCACGAGGACATCGTGAAGCTTGCTGAAAACTCAAGCGTACCTGTGATAAACGGGCTTACAGATGACTTCCACCCCGTACAGGTGCTCTCAGACCTGCTTACAATAAAAGAAAAGAAGGGAAAGCTCAAGGGCCTTAAGCTGTGCTATCTTGGAGACGGCCTGAATAATGTAGCTCACTCACTGATACTTGGCTGCACCAAGGCAGGCATTGATATAAGTATCGGGTGCCCTAAGGAGGCAATGCCAAGAAAAGATATTTTAGAGTATGCATCGAAGTTCGGAAAAGTGACTGTAACATAAAACCCAATTGAAGCAATAAAGGGCGCAGACATAGTCTACACTGATTCCTGGATGAGCTACCATGTTGACCCTGGAAAAGAGAAAGAAAGGCTCAAGATGCTCAAGCCATACCAGGTGAACAAAGAGATTGTCAAGCATGCAAAGAAGGATTACATATTCATGAACTGCCTTCCTGCAAAGCGTGATTATGAGCAGACGGCAGATATTATAGACGGTCCAAACAGTGTTGTGTTTGACCAGGCAGAGAACAGGCTGCATATGCAGAAGGCATTGCTCCTTGATATGATAAAGTAAGAGAGCGAATAGAATGAAAACAACCCAGGTAAAACAATCAGAAAAAAAGCATATCTTTCAGACATACGGCCGTGCGAAGTTTGTCTTGGAGAAAGGCAAAGACTGCTATGTCTGGGACAAAGAAGGAAAAAAGTACCTTGACTTAGTCGGAGGAATAGCGTGCACTCCGGCAGGCCACGGAAATAAGTATATCGCTTCAAAGATTTCAAAGCAGGCAAAGAAGCTTGTTAATGTTTCAAACCTGTATTACACTGAGCCTCAGGTTGAGCTTGCTGAGAAGCTTA
>CAYUUH010000019.1:0-11125 GCA_964447855.1 uncultured Methanosarcinales archaeon
TGGGTTTCGACTTGGCCAGGATCGTGCCTGAAACAGTGCCTGATTTCAGGTCGAGCAAGTATAAACTGATATTTGAGCTGGAGAAAGATTCTATGCTGAATATAGACTCAATCAGCTATACAATAAGCTCAAAGAACAAGGCTCCGGTATTCAGTGTGATTCCGCATCAGACTGTGTATATTAATTCAAATCTTACAATTAATCTAAGCAGTTATTGCTACGACCCCGAAGGAGATTTCGTATCATACGGGACTTACGCTCCAGACAATATAAGCATTGTAATTGAGCACGACACGGCAACAATAATCCCGGAAATAAACTTCACAGACACAAGATATGCATATTTCCTGGCAAATGACTCAAGAAGAACTTCTATGTCAAACGTGTTCAGGATTGATGTTGTTGAGCCAAATCTTGTTGGCATTTCTCCTGAGATAAGAGATGCAAACGGAAAGAAGGTAAAGGCAAAACTAAGATTCATTGACCAAGAAACAAAAGAAGTCATGTTCCAGGAAGGCTATGACAATGTATCTACTCTCACAATAAGCATCTCCCAGGAAAATGAAGAGGGTCCAAAGATAAGAAAAGGTATTTATGACCTTGATGTGGAGCCAAAAGAGCATCCGATAAAGAGTATTAGATTTAAAGATGTGCAGGTTGAATCTAACATAACAGACTTCCTAAGGATTGATGATGTTCCTGAGGTTCAGAATGACAGCTTTATTGAGATTTATGCAATTGACCCAACTGCATTGAATTTTAGTTCTGCGAATATAACTGTAAGCGCAAAGGGCACTGAGCTTTACAAGTGCAAGGACTGGAACTTCACAACACAGACTTGCTTTGGTGAATGGGAGTTTATACAGACAATAACTCCGGGAGAAGATTATAGCTTTATCCTGACTCCATTAGACCCTGCTCTTGCAGAGCTGGGGGGTGTTTTCTTTGACGGATTTGAATCAGGTCTGTTGACAACAAATAACTGGACAACCTCTGGCCCAGGGCTTCCTTGGGCAATTTCAACTATAGCTCCATACGCAGGAATATACCTGATAAGGACAGACAATACTGACGGATTAAGCCTGATAGAAACAATAGTGAATACAGTTTATTATGCAAATATAACTCTGACTTTTTACTACCAGACCAACGGCTTAGACATTTCAGAGGGTGAGCATTTGGCAGCAGAGTGGTACAACGGCACTGGCTGGACAACTGCGCTGAATATAACAACAACAAGCGGATGGACTCTTTTCAACCAGACCCTTCCAAATCAGGCTTCAACAAATCCAGATTTTAAGATAAGGTTCACTTGCCTTTCAAATAGGAACAACGAAGAGTGCAAGGTTGACAATGTGCAGGTGTCTGGAACAGTCTATGAGTTCATTCCGCCTAATGTAACTATTACAGCACCACCTTATGGAAAAGTATATTCTACACTAAAGAGTATAGAAGTCTCTGCAAACGCCACTGACAATATAGCAGTTCATACTGTTCTTGCAAATATAACGTTCCCAAACAGCACTGTACAGCAGATAACGCTTCCAAATAATATTGGAAAAAGGTACAACAGCACTTTCTTCATACCAAGCTTAGAAGGAAGGTACAATGTCACATTTATTGCAAATGACACTTATGGTAATGTTAACGGTTCTGAAACAACATACTTCATAGCAGATGCAACTCCTCCAACCTCAGACTCGCCTCCTGATGAAACTGTTGACCTTGGAGAAATAAGCTCCCTAAGCTGGACTTTGTGGGATGATGTTGCTCCAGGTTTCTTTTATGTTGAAAGGGACGGTGTTAAGTTCACAAGTCCTGCCATGTGGCTCAATGATACGCCGGTAATTGTTTCCCCTAATAACAAGTTCCTGGGGATATGGAATTATACCATATTCTACAATGACTCTGCAGGGAACTGGGGTATTCCAGACACGATATTAGTTACTGTAAATGACAGCACCACACCAACATGTGAAGGTACAGACGGAAGCGCCCCGACATTTGTCAACATTACAATAGATGGGGACATGAGTGACTGGGACCCTGTGCTTAGTAACCCAAGAAACTATGTGTTTGACCTCACAGAAGCAGCTGGCGACTTAGACACTGGTATCTCAGTCGCAGACAGAGACTTAGTTACTTTTGCATATACATGGAACAATGAACATCTCAATTTCTTCTTCAGGAGGTTAAGTTCAGGTAATACTTTGCTAAACATGCTTGTCTATATGGATTTGGACCACGATGGTTATATGAATGCTAGCGACAAGGTTTTGAGGCTCAAGTGGTCTGGTTCGAACCAAAAGTACGATTCTGACCTGTACAATTATGTTCCAGCTGGAACAGCTGACTTGCTTAATGGCTCTGGCTATGACATGCCTGGCTCAATAACTGTAAACCAGAGTATAGAAAGTCAAGTCATTGGTGGTTCTGAAGCAGGAATTGAGATGGAAACAAGATTGAACTGGTCTTTCCTTGGCCTGTCAAAACCGAAGCCGATGATTTTCAAGGGAGCATCTTCGCTTGGAGTGAATCTTCCAAGCCAGATAATGGACAATACAGACCTGATTTCTTCAATTTACACAATTATCCTGTTTGAGCCAGACCATTCTACTGCTGCAAAAGCAGGAACATCTGTATATTACAGCCATGACCTAATGAACTGCGGAATTCTCCAGGAAAAGATAGAGCTGACAAATACATCCAGCCAGGGATTCAACATAACCCTGTATTATCCAAACGGAACAATAGTCGCAGATAGTAATAATGACTCAAGGCCAGATATAATCCTTGGAGTATATAATTATACAACTCTTATTGTAAGGATTGATATCCCTGAAGCAACATCTGCTGGAACAACAGATGTAACATTGATTAATGCGTTATCTTCTATAGACTATACTGTAAGCAGGCAGGTCATAGACACAACCTCAATCGGAGATATCTCTATAGACCCGAATTACAAGAGAATCACTGTCACTCCAGGCATATCCGCATCATTCAATTATACAATCACAAGCTATCAGGGATTGGCTGACACAATAGAGGTAAGCACTTCATCATACAATGGAGCAGGTTACTGGAACATAAGCTTGTACTACATTAACGGGACCCCATTAGCAGACACTGATGGAGATAATCATTCTGATATTGGAGTGTTGTTGCCTTCAGAATCAAAAGATATACTTGTTAAATTCTCTGTGCCATGGAATGAAACAATCGGCGCTAACGATGCAATCAGGATATGGGCTAATTCCTCTCTTGACCCTTCAACTTATGCATATTCTACGCTAAACATGACTGTAAGGAAGAGGATTGCCATTGACCATGATTACGCAAGGTCAGTAGGTATCGGCGCTAACACATATTATTACCTTACCATAACTAACAGCTGGAATGATTCTGATATTGTCGACATTGATTACACCTATGTGCTAAACTGGACAACTGCGCTGTTGCAGCTGGACAAGGCTACTTATATCCCAGACACAGATAATGACAGTCTGCCTGACACAGGATTTATCGGGCCTTATGGAGGAACTTACAGCTTCTATGTAAGAATAACTACTCCGCCAGATGCTCTGCAGAATGAGACAGAAACTACAACCATTTATGTTAATTCATCAGATAACACTTCCTTCTATGATTTCGCAGTCATAAACACCACAGCCCAAAGGGTTGTAACATACGCAGAATCTGCACGCCAGATAGAAAAAACAGTTTTCCAGATTGGCGAGACTATATACGCAAGGGGATTCAACCTGTTGGGAATAAAGAACGTCTACTTTACTTGGATTGATTCAAACTCAACAGTAAAAAGAGTAAGCCATGACATAGCAGTATCTGCAGAAGACAATGCAGATGACCAGTACTCCACTAATTCTTCATCTTTGGTAGGGGCATGGATAGTCATTGTTTTCAATGCGCAAAACGACGCTGAAGTTGGCAGGGCAACTTTCTATGTTGAGGATAATATACCTCCAACAATATACTATTACTTCCCTCCGACTGGAAGCTACCAGACATTATCAACAAACATACAAGTAAGTGCAAATGTCAGTGATAACGGCCAGATCCATACTGTTCTTGCTAATCTCACATATCCCAATGGAACCAAAACAACTCTCACTTTAAACTGGACTGTCGGGCATAAATACAATACATCCCTTTACCTGCCTCCGTTAGTCGGAAGGTATAATATAACTTATATTGCAAATGACACTGGAGGAAATTATGATTACAAGTATAGCTATTTCTATGCAAGAGAGTATAATGCTCCGCATGTAACTAACATAACTCCGAAGATAAACAGCTCTTTCAACTTATCTCAGACAATAGAGATAGGTGCTAATGTTACAGATGATATTCAGGCGCATTCAGTCTGGATTAACCTAAAACTCCCAAACGGCACAAACCAGACATATTATCTTAACACTTCAAACGGATACTGGTACAACATATCGTATACAACTCCATTCTTATCAGGGTTATTCAATGTAACATTCTACGCAAACGATACCAGCGGAAACATAAACAATTCAGAGTACACTTACTTCTATGTTATTGATTATGATGCTCCAAAAGTTTTCGATGTAATGCCAATAGCAAACAGCACAGTAACTACTCCTACACTAGAAATCGCAGCCAATGTCACTGATAATGTAGCGGTGAATATTGTTTATGCAAATATAACCCTTCCAAATAGTACCATAGAAACTGTTTACTTAAGCTGGATTAATGGAGACAAGTACAATTACTCATACCCTGTGCCATCACTAAGAGGGGCTTATTACATAAGTTTCTTTGCAAACGACACCAGCAATAACATAAACGCATCCGAAACAACCTATTTTACAGTTCCAAACTTCCTTCCAACGCATGAAACGCCCATACTAAATTCAACGTATGGGATGAACTCTACAGCTGAGAACCTCACAGTCTACTACCAAAATGTCTCAGACAAGGATTATGACCCTGTAACCAACATTACAGACTGGAGGCTTAATGGGCAGTCGATTGCATTGTTGAATATGCCATTTGACACAAATGTGTCTTCAAATTCCACTGAAGCTGTAAAGGACTATTCAACATACGAGAACCATGGAACTTTTGGCTCAGGAACTTATCTATACTCTCCAGTATGGGTAACTGATGGCAGGACGGGCGGGGCCTATAATTTTGACGGGTCAGATGACTTCATAGAAATAGGGGATATAGAAGACTTTGTTGATGTTAACAGCCTAACAATCGAGGCATGGATAATCAAAGAGTCAAATAGCACAGGGCTGCAGCAGGTTGTCTCAAGAAAAATAGACGCAGGAACTGATGCAGGATACTATCTTGCAATAACAGAGGATAACAAGGTTCAGGCAGCCATAGCTAATGGCACTAACATCACTCTGAAAAATTCTACCTCAGAAATCTCACTGGATACGTGGCACTATATCGTGATGGTCATGGACAGGAACGATGGAACTCTCCAGATTTATGTTGACGGACAATCACAAGGAGACCCAGTGAACCTAACATCAAATGATATAAACCCATCTACAAATGCATCATTAAGGATTGGCGCTTCATCCAATGAAACTCCTTACCAGTTCTTCAATGGCACAATAGATGAAGTAAAGATTTATTTAAGGGCTTTATCAGAAGAGCAGATACAATCTAATTATTATTATGGCTCAAGCAGCTTAGATTATAGAACCATTGTCTCGCAAGAAACATATTACGGAGATAAATGGACTGTTGCAGTAACCCCCAATGATAGGATTGGAGACGGAATAACTAAGTTAAGCAACCTATTGACCATCCAGGCTAATCTCCCTCCAACAGCCCCGATTCTTATCTACCCAGAGAATAATGCTTCGATTGTAGATATAACACCTACATTTGTCTGGAACAATTCATTCGACCCAGAGAATGATACTATAGGATATAACCTAGTAGTAGACGATAACATCTCGTTTGATTCTCCTTGGATTAGCATAAATGGAATAAACGAGACTCCATTCCAGACAAACTACACCTCAAGCATAGAGCTTGAGGTGGACAAAGTGTATTTCTGGCGTGTAAGAGCCTTTGACAACTCATCTTATGGGAACTGGTCTTATGTGTTCAACTTCACCCTAGAGTCTTATGCTGCAGTCTCCCTGATAAATGATGTTGTAAACTTCAGCATAGTCATGCTTTCTTACACAGATGACACAACAGACAACTATCCTTATCCGTTCCTGTTGGAAAACCAGGGCAACATCAAGCTCAACATCACAGTTCTTGGAACTCCTATGTTCAACTCAAGCCCATTCCCAGGAGATAGTTTCCAGTTCAAGATAGACGAGAATGAAACTGGCTCGTTTGATTATGGATTATCAACGACTAGCTGGACTAATGTAACAAATGAGAGTACGAGAGTGGATATTGCAAATTTCGACTGGCATGATATCTCCGATACAGCAGAAGGCGATATACTAGTCGCGGTTCCGCCTGAAGAACCTTCTGGAACCAGGACATCAAACATAACTTTCAGCGTGATATAACATGAGCAGATACAAGACTAAACTAAAGCAGGCAACCAAGGCATTAAGTTGGATGCTCATTTTAGTATTATGCCTAAATGCAGCATTTGCTCTTGGTATCAGGCCTGTAAAGAGTGAGGCAGGCTCCTCATTAACCTACAGTGGTGCATTCAAGGTTGTCAATAACGACGGAAAAGACCTAAAAGTTAGAATCTACGTAGAAGGTGATCTTGCAGAGTTTATAGAAGTTTCAGAGCAGGAGCTAGAATTCAGCTCAAGCGAAGGAATGAAAGAGGTTCACTTCAGCCTCAATATACCAGATAGAGCGTTGCCTCCAGGACTGAACGAAGGCAGGATAATAGTTGAAGAGATGCTTTACACAAGCGCGACAAAAGATGGCTATGTCACTGCAAACATAAAGATGGCCCATAAGGTCTATGTCGATGTTCCAAAGCCTGATAAATATATAGAGGCAAAGATTGATGTTGTTGAGGAAAATAAAGATGTTGGTCTTATAGCAACGCTAAAAAATACAGGAACTGAAAACCTGGATAATGTCGAGTCTACTTTGAGTGTTTATTCTGGAGAGACTGAGATAGAGTCGCATAAGGATATTGCAAAAGAGATCGATGTTAACTCAGAGCACTCATTTAGCAGCTATGTAGAAAAGGAAAAGCTTGGAAACGGTGAATTCAAAGTTCTTGCAACAGTAAATTATGCAGAGTACACTCTAGAGTTGATTGAAGCATTCATAATAGGAAAACCAGTAATCAAGCTTCTAAACTATGATAAATATTTCTTAGAAAATCAAATTAATGAGCTTGGCCTTGATTTAAAGAATGATTGGAACACAGAAATAACAGACATAAATGCAGAAGTGTTTGTCTTCAAGAACAGCAAAGAGGCCTACAACACAAAAACAACATCATTTGACCTTGAGCCATATGAAGAAACAAAGATTACAACTTATTTTGACACAAGGAATCTTGAAACTGGAGAATATAGTATGAATGTGGTATTAAACTACCTGAACTATAGCCTTGTAGAGACCTATGAAGCCTATGTGCTTAATGAAGAAGACTATAAGAAAAAGCTTGGGCCAAGTACACTCACCTATATATTAATAGCAGTGATTGTACTGACAGTAGCAGTTATAGCCCTGTTATCCTACCTTATCTTTGGCATGAAGAAGAACGGAAAGAGGCATAAAGGAAAAGTTTAAATATAGGATAACTCCAAAGGAGTATTAATTAAAAATGAGGAGAGATATACCCAACAACGTAGTTGTAATCTTGGTAGTTGGTGTGTTACTTATATCTATAGTAGGTGCAATTATTTTTAGTGAGAATCTTGAAGCATACGAGTTAGAGGTAAAGGAAGTTTTAGAAGCCAGGCAGCAGGCTCAGGCTGCTGAAGAGGCTGACCCAGAAGCAGGAAACATGGCTGGTAATATAGGCTTAAACAAAATCCAGTAGCAGGTGAAATAAATGCAGATTTCAAACAAGACTATCGCAGTTCTTATGGCTTTAACAATCATGGCTTCATTAGCAGGAACTTTAGTTAGCTTAAACAAAATAGGCAAGGTTGGCTTCTCAATAACTGGCATGGCAGTTAACACGACATATGGAGTTGCAAGGCTCTATGTAGGTGCGTTAACAGAACTAACAAACCAGGTTCCTACAATTGACTGGGGCTCAGGATATGTGAACTCTAGCTTCGGTAACAATTGCACTATGGATTCTGAAGGAAACATGAGCGGTTGTGTCTCTTTTACTCCAGTTTATTATGGATTCTTGCTTGAAAACACAGGAAACAGGCCTTTATCAGTAAACTTCACAAGCGACAAGAACGCAACTGACTTTATAAACGGAACAGACCCATCATTCCAACTTAAGGTAACTCCTAATTCAGTAAGGCAGCAGGCAAATGAGAGTACATCTACTCTTGATATTGCAACCTCATGCGGCAATGCTTGGTACCCAAGCACATATACTGAGGTTAACACATCTGGGTGGTATTTGTGCGGAAACGAAACAGCATATCCATTCTCATTCGCAGCAAATATAGATGCCGCTGTAGTGGATTTATTGGTAAGGGTTCCTGAAACATCACCACCAGGGCAAAAGAACGCAACCCTTACATTTATAGGAACATCACCAGGACCATAAAATTTTTATATTCAGTTATTAGATTCTGATTATGCTTAGTATAAATAAGATATTATTGTTGAGTTTATTCTTAGTTTTTCTTCTCCCGACAACAGAAGCCATAGGTCTTCTGACTCCAGACATAGGCAGAATAATCTACAGGCCAGGCTACGAAGCAGAATTTCCATTCTATGTTGTAAACTACAACTATGATTTCGAAGCTTATGCAAGCGGACAGCTATCAGATTATATTACTGTTGGACCTGTGACAAACGCTTCTCCCGGTATGAAGCAGTTCAGTCTTAAGGTAAAGTTCCCAAATGAGATAACTCTTGACCCAGGAGTATACCTGACGAATGTAGGTGTGAAAGAGGTTGGATCCCCGGGAGGAATGGTCGGTGCTCTTGTAGGCGTGCAGACAAGGATTAGAGTAGAAGTTCTTTCAAATGAGAAAGTCCTTAGGGCAGAGTTTGATGCGCCTGATGCAAATGAGAAAGAGATAATGACATTCAGGATTGACCTGGAGAGCGCCACATATCAGGATATATCATTAGTTATAGGAAGGATAACTGTGTATGATTTAAACAACAACTCATTAGCCACATTTGATACCAACAAAGTAAGCCTCGCAAGCGGAGAGGAAAAGACAATAGAGGCAGATTGGAACAATTCAATCCTTATCCCGGGCGAGTACAGGGCAGATGCTTTAATTATATATGACGGAGAAAGTATGTCGCTTGAAGATGATTTCAGGGTTGGGACTTTGATGATCAAAATTCTCAACTACACTGAAGAGTTTATCTCGGGAGAGGTCAATGAGTTCAAAATGGAAGTTGAGAATGTCTGGAATAGCCCAGTCAAAGATATCTACGCTGAACTAATTATAGATAATGAGCCTGTACTCAAGACTGCCACAATAAACCTTAATTCCTGGCAAAAAGGCAGCATAAGCCAATACTGGAATGTAACTCTTGAGCCTGGAGAATATAATGCAAAAATAAGGCTTTATTATGCAGGCACCTACACTGAAAAGAACATTAAGATACAGGTAAATGAGCCAAAAGTAAGGCTTAGTACAGAACAGATTTACGGCCTGATTATTGTTGTCCTTATAATCCTTGTAATCATCCTTGGCATAGTATTAACCAGGATGTATTCAAAGCAGAAAGACCATAAAGAAGAGAAGGCCCCAAAGTTTAGTAAGGCTAAGAAGAGAAAGGCCAGAAAGAAGTAAGTAAAATAAGGCAATAGAACATAAGATAATAGATGAAAACAAACACAGTCCTGGCATTGCTTGTAATGACTCTCTTAGTCGGTTTCACAATTACATTTTTTTTCCATAGTTTCTATACATATTACGAAGTCAGGGAAGTTTATATGAGCCTTGAAGTTGCAAATAAGGTCGGGCTTAATACTGACCAGGAATACCTTAATTTTGGCGCAAATTCTCCAGGAAATACCTGCAAGAGATTCATGAATATATCATTTCCAAAGAGGACTACGGTAATCGTAGGATTCGAAGGCCCTCTTGGAGAATGGGCAAGTGTAAATGAAAAAGAGTTTATACTTGAGAAAAACGAAACTAAGAACCTTGAATTCTTAATAACAATACCCAAGAGTGCAGAGTACGGAAATTACTCTGGAAATGCCAAATTTTTCTTTAAACGCATTTGAGAAAAGTATTTAAACCGGCTTCTCAATAAATTAGTTTATGGTAGATAGAGGAATAAAGTTTTTATGGCTCATCTTCACGCTGTTTCTAGTTAACATCCTTGTCTTAAATATTGATGCCAGAAATCCAAATCCTGAGATTCCGGATGTGATTGGTGCTGCATCCCAGGGAGGCAGTAGCTTATGCATTAATCATCCCCCTGTTATCCAACCAATACCCCATCAGACAGCATACAGCAATGAAAGCTTTATCTATCAGGTTAATGCATCTGATGTTGATGGAGATGTTCTTTTCTATCTTGATAATGCAACTTTCTTCCAGATTGGCCTTACAACAGGGCTGATAAACAGGCCAAATCCGCCGTTTGGCAATTACACAATCAATATAACTGTACAGGATGATTCTGGATGTGCAAACAACCAAAGCTCGACAACATTCAACCTAACTGTCGAGCTTGTTCCAAATAGTCCACCTTCGTTTGTCGGGACTATCCCTGACCAAACATGGGCGGAAGATACTAATCTGATAAATGCAATTAACTTAAGCAAATACTTCTCGGATATTGATGGAAATCCATTGACTTACAACTCAATAGGAACCTCAATGATTACAGTTGTGATAAACCAAACAACCTCAATGGTTTCCTTCTATGTTCCTGCAAACTGGTATGGAAAGGAGAATATTACGTTCTATGCATTTGATTATCAGTATAATACATCAAGCAACAAGGTCCTTTTAACAGTATACAACACACCCGACTGTGGAAATGATATAATAGAGTCAGG
>CAYUUH010000020.1:0-629 GCA_964447855.1 uncultured Methanosarcinales archaeon
CTGGGATTCCAGAGGATGATCCAAGGAACCCTGCTGTGATTGCTGACAATGTAGGCGATAATGTAGGAGATGTTGCAGGAATGGGCGCTGACCTTTATGAGAGCTATGTTGGAAGTATTATAGCTACGATGGCACTTGCAGTCGCTGCAGGATTCTCATTGCAGGGAGTAGCTGTCCCGATGATGATTGCAGCCGTAGGAGTTGTTGCTTCTATAATAGGCGGTTTCTTTGTAAGGACAAAAAAGAGCTCGGCAAAGAGCCTTCTTTGGGCTCTCAGGAAAGGAGTGTTTGGCTCTTCAATCCTGATTGCTATTGCAGCTTTCTTCATTGTAGGTCTTATTTTAGGTCCATCCAGCATAGGGATATACTACTCTGTGCTTATCGGGCTTGCTTCAGGGATAATAATCGGCCTGAGCACTGAATATTACACATCAAAAGAGTATAGTCATGCACAAAGGCTTGCTGAGTCTGCTAATACGGGAGCAGCAACAGTCATAATTGAAGGCACTGCTTTAGGCATGAAGTCAACAGCAGTACCGATAATTACAGTTTCTGGCGCGGTTCTTGGAAGCTTCTTCCTATCAGGCGGCTTTAGCAACTTCAGCGCAGGACTTTATGGAGTTGGCCTT
>CAYUUH010000020.1:639-9287 GCA_964447855.1 uncultured Methanosarcinales archaeon
CTGCAGTGGGCATGCTTTCTACGCTTGGGATTACTCTTGCTACAGACGCCTATGGACCTGTTGCTGACAATGCAGGAGGGATTGCAGAGATGGCCAAGCTTCCGGCATTTGTAAGGAAAAGGACAGATGCACTTGATGCTCTTGGAAACACAACAGCTGCAACTGGAAAGGGATTTGCAATAGGCTCTGCAGGGCTTACTGCACTTGCACTTATAGTAGCTTACAAGGACCAGGTTGTCTTGCTAGGAAGAGAATTGAGCTTGAGTCTATTGGACCCTATAGTAATCGTTGGGTTGATGATTGGAGGAGTTCTTCCGTTTATATTCTGCTCAATGACCATGAATGCTGTAGGAAGAGCAGCGCAGAAAATAATCGTTGAAGTAAGGCATCAATTCAAGACTATCAAAGGGCTTATGCAGGGCAAGGCTGAGCCTGACTATGCAAGGTGCGTTTCTATAGCAACAATGACTGCACAGAAGGAAATGGTAGCTCCAGCATTACTGGCTATAGTATCTCCAATTGCAATAGGGCTCCTTCTTGGTCCAGAGGCAGTTGGAGGATTACTGATAGGGAACCTTATCACTGGTTTCATGCTTGCCATATTCATGGCAAATGCAGGCGGCGCCTGGGATAATGCAAAGAAGCACATCGAAGATGGAAACCATGGCGGAAAAGGAAGCCACAGCCATCATGCATCAGTTGTTGGAGACACAGTTGGAGACCCATTCAAAGATACATCAGGGCCTTCATTGAATATATTGATTAAGTTGATGTCAATGGTAAGCCTTGTATTTGCAAGCTTTGTAGTTTCCAACGCATTGATATAAACACCAATATTTTTATTTTCTTTTTTAATGATTCTTTTTCTTCATTGGTTGTTATGCACAATTCACAAGATTTTTATAGTCATATAATCAGAACCTGATTAAAGAGGTGACTGTATGATTTATGTGATAATAGGTATAAGTGTTTTCTCGTTGATATTTGCATTAGGGCTGGCCTTGTCAATAATAAGAAAAGAGAGGGGCCAGGAAAAAGTCATAGAAATCTCAGATGCCATAAAAAAGGGAGCGATGGCGTTTCTTCATAAAGAGTACAAAGTATTGGTTATTTTTATGGCACTTGCAGGGATTGCCTTATACTTGTTGATAGGCAAGGCAATAACTATAGCATTCCTGCTTGGAGCTGGGTTCTCTGCGCTTGCAGGAAATCTTGGAATGAGAATAGCTACGAGTGCAAACTCAAGGACAGCTTATGCTGTCGAAAAACATGTAGGAGCCGGCCTTAAGATTGCGTTTTCTTCAGGAGTAGTTATGGGTCTTTCTGTTGTGGGGCTTGGGCTTCTTGGAGTTTCTGTCCTATACTTAATATTCAATAATCCAAACATAATCTATGGATTTGGTTTTGGAGCTTCATCAATTGCATTATTTGCAAGAGTCGGAGGAGGCATTTATACAAAGGCAGCAGATGTTGGAGCTGACCTTGTTGGAAAGGTTGAGGCTGGGATTCCAGAGGATGATCCAAGGAACCCTGCTGTGATTGCTGACAATGTAGGTGACAATGTAGGAGATGTTGCAGGAATGGGCGCTGATTTGTTTGAAAGCTATGTTGACTCAATAATTGCTGCAATGGTCATAGGAACAGTAGGATTTGCCGCAAAAGGAATCATCCTCCCAATGATGCTTGCTGCAACAGGGATAGTATGCTCTATAATAGGCACATTTTTTGTGAGAGGCAAAGGAGAAGCAAAGCTCCATGTGGCTCTTAACAAGGGAGTTTTCGCAGCTGCAATCCTCATGGCTGGAGCATCTTATTTTGTTATCAAATATTTTATAGGAGATATTGGGTTATTTTATGCCACCTTAGCAGGCCTTGCTTCAGGAATAATAATCGGCCTAAGTACGGAATATTACACTGGCGAAGGAAATACTCCTACAAGAACAATTGCAAAAGCATGCAAGATAGGGGCTGCAACCGACATTATCGATGGAATCGCTATTGGAATGATGTCTACAGTCATACCTGTTTTGGCTGTTTCTGCAGCGATATTTGTTTCCTATCAATTTGGAGGGCTTTACGGCATAGCTATCGCCGCTGTAGGCATGCTTTCTACGCTTGGAATCACTCTTGCTACAGATGCATATGGACCTGTTGCTGACAATGCAGCAGGAATAGCTGAGATGGCTAACCTCGGCCATGTAACAAGAAAGAGGGCTGAAGATCTTGATGCTGTGGGAAACACAACAGCTGCAATAGGAAAAGGGTTTGCTATAGGTTCTGCAGCACTCACAGCAATTGCATTGTTTGTATCTTACACAGAGATTGTAAAACAAGCTGGCAGGGAGGTAATAATAAGCATAACAAATCCCCATGTCATGATTGGGCTTTTTATTGGGGCAACCCTTCCTTTTGTGTTCTCCTCAATAACTATGATGGCTGTTGGGAATGCTGCAGTTAAAATGGTAAATGAAGTTAGACACCAGTTCAAGACAATAAAGGGGCTGATGCAGGGCAAAGCAAAGCCAGACTATGAACGGTGCATATCAATAAGCACAGGTGAGGCCTTAAAACAGATGATTATCCCTAGCACACTGGCAATAATAGTTCCAATAATAATCGGGCTCTTCAGCCTTGAGGCGCTTGGTGGGCTTCTTGCAGGCTCGATTGTGACTGGTTTCTTATTGGCAGTGTTTATGGCTAACTCAGGCGGAGCATGGGATAATGCAAAGAAATATATCGAGTCAGGAAGGCTTGGCGGAAAAGGCAGTGCCGTACATAAGGCTGCTGTTGTCGGGGACACAGTTGGAGACCCATTCAAAGATACATCAGGGCCTTCACTTAACATATTGATTAAGCTGATGAGTATTGTAGCTCTGGTATTTTTACCGCTATTTTTATAAACTCATCACGTTTTTTATTTTCTAAATATAAAAATGGTGATTGAATGATAAAACTAGTCTTGATAAGGCACGGAGAAAGCGTTTGGAATAAAGAGAACAAGTTTACTGGATGGACTGATGTTGGCTTAAGCGAGAAAGGCATTGAAGAAGCTAAGAAAGGCGGTAAAGAGCTTAAAAAAGATGGCTATAAATTTGATGTTGTTTACACTTCTGTTCTAAAAAGAGCAACCGAGACCACAAGAATAGTTCTTCAAGAGATGGGAATTAATAATATACCTATAATAAAGACATGGAGGCTGAACGAAAGGCACTATGGTGCACTTCAGGGACTGAACAAGGCAGAGACCAAAGAAAAGTATGGAGAACAGCAGTTCACTATATGGAGAAGAAGTTTTGATGTTCCTCCTCCAGCGCTGGAAGAAGAGGACTCAAGGAATTCTGCAAATGATCCGTTGTATAAAGATGTTGACCCGAAGGACATCCCTCTGACAGAATGTTTAAAAGATGTTATTGTAAGGTTTATGCCGTTATGGAAGAAAGAAATTGCTCCTGCAATCAAGTCCGGCAAGAAAGTCCTCATATCGGCTCATGGAAATAGTCTACGAGCTTTGGTAAAATACCTTGATAATATCTCTGATGAAGAGATTGTTGGGCTAAACATCCCTACAGGAATCCCTCTTGTGTATGAACTTGATGATAAGCTAAAGCCAATCAAGCATTACTACCTTGGAGACCCTGAAGAGATTGCAAAGGCAGCTGAGGCTGTTGCAAAGCAGGGACATAAGAAGTAAAAAATTCACTCGCCAATCACTTTTACGAGAACCCTTTTCTTTCTTTGGCCGTCAAATTCTGCATAGTATATTTGCTCCCACGGCCCAAAATCAAGCTTTCCATTAGTGACTGCAACTGTAACTTCACGGCCCATTATAGTCCTCCATAAATGTGCATAGCCGTTGTCTTCTCCCGTGAGGTTGTGCTCATAGTCTTCATCAGTTGGAGCAAGCTTCTCCAGCCATCTCTGGAAGTCATTAATCAATCCTGATTCTGCATCGTTTATATAAACAGAAGAGGTTATATGCATAGGATTTACAAGAACTAATCCTTCTTTGATTCCGGATTCTTTTACGATTTCTTCAACCTGATCAGTTATATTAAGAAATTCATGCCTGTTGTCAGTGTTAAACCACAGATACTTTGTTGATGATTTCATCTTATTGGCAAGAAATTATAATTTCCTGAACCTTATCGAACTTACCATCAAGAAAGCTGCGGCAAGGAAGTAAATATAGTAAGCATAAGGTGCTGTGTCCATAAATATAAAATAGAGAACGGGAGTTAGTATTCCATTGACAGTTATAGGCATTCCCTCAAAAAATCCTGGCTTGGTGTCTACATTAAATCTTGCAAGCCTTATTATGCCTGCCAAAACATAGACTAGGTATACTATTGCAAACCTCAAATCCTTAAACATAAGGAATACAAATGCTGCAGGAGTTACTCCAAAGCTGACTATGTCTGCAAGAGAATCAAGCTGTTTTCCGAATTCATTTGCAATATTCCTTTTCTTTGCGCTTTTTCCGTCAAAATAGTCAAAAGCAACAGAAACAAACATTAGTAATGCTGCTATCTTGAAATCGCCATTTGCTGCAAGGAATATACAAAGAACTCCTGCAATGATATTAACAAATGTCAATAAATCGCTGATTTTAAGCAGTTTTATTATGTTCATTTAAACTCACCCATGACTGTTGTCCCTGCATGAACTTTCTGCCTTCTCCTTATTTTAAGCTTTACGGTTGAAGGGATAATCATTGTTACCTGACTTCCAAGCTTTATGAGGCCGAAAGGCTCGCCTTTCTTGATGGACTGGCCTGGCTTTACGAATGTTTCTATGCGCCTGGCAAGGTAACCTGCAATCTGGATTAGCTTGATTTTGCCTATTCTAGTGCTCATGACAACTTCTGTCTTTTCGTTCCTTAAGGCTTTTAGAGAGCCTGCAGGTTTGAAGCTTCCCTTTGAATGTTTTATAGAAACAACTTTGCCGTCCAAAGGAGCCCTGTTTATATGGTTGTCATAAACTCTCATGAATATTGAGATAAGATAACCTTCAGTTATAATCCCTTTTGCAGTTGATTCGACAAGTCCAACAAGGCCTTTCCTTATCCTTAACTTGTGCTTATCAGAAATCTTGATTATATTGGATATTCTTCCGGTAGCAGGGCTTATTACCTTGTTTCCCCTCGGAGGATTCACCTTTTTTTCCTTTAAAGTGTATTCGAACAATCTTTTTCCTATCATCAGAATCACATTCTTGTGCAGTTATTTAAAGCTTTTTATTATAGGGTTTAAAGCTTCTTCTTGATATTAAGCTTCTGCACAGGCCTGTTCAGCTCCTGCAGCCACATAACGCCTATCTTCTGGAGCTCCCTGTTAAATCTGTCAGAAAGTCTATACGTTTTCTTGTATAAATCATAATAGATTATCCCCATGCTCTTCATCGGCGTGAGGATTCTGTCGTAGAACTGCCTTTTGTTGTAAGAAAGCTTTACCTGCTTTCCGCGATACTCGGGCTCGTTAATCTCTGTAACAAGGTTACCGTCATGCAGCTGGGTCGCTATAAAAGACATCTCTGTCTTTGTAATCTCGCCACCCTTATCTTTCATCAGCCTTACCAGGACTTCTCCGACAACCTTCTGCTGTTTCGTAGCAAAGATTACCTCGAAAATATTCTCTGGTAAATTAAATATGTCAAATAATATTACCACTAATACCCCCCATCAAGCACATAAAATAAACTAGTATATAAATATTGCTTTTTCTATACTGGTTTGGTTGGTTTCAAAGGTTATTTTTAATAAAATATTTAAAACAATAGAGTTCTGGTACTATTATGAAGGTATCTGTAGTCAAATGTAGTTCTTACGACGAGGATGAGGTCTATGGTGCTGTTAAGAAGAGCATCGAGCTAATTGGCGGGATACATATAAAGCCGGGCAGTAAAGTCCTCCTAAAGCCAAATGTCTTGTCTGCAAGAAAGCCTGAGTTTGCTATAACTACGCATCCAAGTGTTATTGCTGCTGTGTGCAGGATTCTTGAGCCCATGAAGGTAAAGGTGATGATTGGGGACTCTTCTGGAATGGGAAGGTATGGCTATACAAAAAATGCCCTTGAGGTAACCGGCATCAAAGAGGTTGCAGAAAGGTTTGGAGCAGAGCTTGTAAGCTTTGAAGGATTATCTCAAAGAGTCAAGATTAAAGATGCAAGAATTCTTACTGAAGCAAATATCGCAGAGCCCGTGCTAAAAGCTGATTATATCATTAATCTGCCCAAATTAAAGACACATACATTGATGAAATATACTGGTGCTGTGAAGAACCTTCTCGGATGCATTCCTGGAGGAGGAAAAGCTTATTGCCATACTATCGCGCCAAAGGCAATGCACTTTGGACATTTGCTGCTGGATATATACTCTAAAGTAAAGCCTCAGTTGAATATAATGGACGGTGTTATAGGGCTTGAAGGTAACGGCCCTGGTTCTGCCGGAGACCCTAAGAAGTCAAACTTGATTATTGCAAGCAAAGACGCTGTTGCGCTTGATTTGGTTGCTTCAAAGATTATCGGCTTTAACCCAATGGAGATACAAACCAACAAGGAAGCAATAGAAAGAAGGATTTTTGATGGTAATTTTGAGGTTGTTGGTGAGAAAGATGTCAGCGTTAAGTTCAAGCATCCGATAAAGATGAAATATCCTGCATTCCTTGAGCAGTTTATATTCAGGCAGGCAATGTTGAGGCCAGTAATCATCAGAGATAAATGCAAGGCATGTAAACTGTGCATCAAAGCCTGCCCAAAGCATACCATACATATGGTTGAGGGAAAGGCATGCATAAATGACAAGAACTGCATAAGATGCTATTGCTGCCATGAGATGTGCCCATATAATGCTATAGAACTAAAGAAACCAGCATTCAGGGTTATTATGGATGGCTGCAGGACCCTGCTCGAGAAAGTAAAGAAGCCATAAGATTTAAATTCTAGAATATTTTTGGGTGTTAGTGAGGTGGTTTAACTATGGCTGACTACAAAACCATAGAAGATATTGATGTTAAAGAGAGTTCTGGTAAGGCTTGACTTAAATGTTCCATTAAAAGCAGGAAAGATAAAAGATTCTACAAGGATAGACGGTGCATTGCCAACTATTAAATATTTAGTTGAGAATGGCGCAAAGGTGATTCTTATGTCTCACTTAGGAAGGCCTGACGGAAAAGCTGACCCTGAGCTTAGCTTAAAGCCAGTTGCAAAGGCTATCTCTGAAAAAATTGGCCAGAAAGTTAAGATGGCTCCGGACTGTGTTGGAGAAGAGGTTGAGAGCCTTGTTGACAGCATGGAAGATGGAGACGTTGTTTTGCTGGAAAACTTGAGGTTTCACGCTGAGGAAGAGGAAAATGAGCCTTTATTTGTTGAGGGCCTCGCTAAGCTTGGAGACGCTTATATAAATGATGCATTTGGAACTGCACATAGGGCTCATGCTTCTACTGCAGGAGTCCCGCTAAAGCTTCTTGAAGAAGGAAAAGAGGCTGCAGCAGGCTACCTAATGAAAGAAGAGCTTGGTATCTGGGGAGAAGTTGTAGCATCCAAAGGAAAAAAGGTGCTTATTGTCGGCGGAGCAAAACTGGAAGAGAAGATGAAGGCTATAAAGAAGCTTGCAAAAAAGATGTCCTATGTTGTTGTCGGCGGTGTTCCATATAATGTTATACAGAAAGCTTCGGGAATCGATATAGGGAAATCTCTTGCAGAAGAGAAAGGCAAAGATTTCCAGGAAGAGGCAAAAGAGATTCTTGAGAAAGGAAAGAACCTCATACTTGGGGAGAACGTGGTTGTTGCAAAGCCTGACTCATGGGATGACCAGCAAGAAGTTCCTATAAGTGACGGAGTACCTGAGGGCTATGTGATAGCTGATATAATTATTTCGGATGAGGCCAAGGCTAATATAAGCTCCTGCGATTATGCGATCATATTCGGCCCATTAGGGATATTTGAGAAAGGATTTACAAAAGGAACAGAAGAGCTTGCAGCTGCAATTGCAGACAATCCCGATATGAGTGTGATTGTTGGCGGCGGTGACTCTGCACTTGCCTATAAAGGAGTTCCAAACATGAAGGTCTCAACAGGCGGAGGAGCCTCTATCAGCTATCTCAAAGATGGAACCCTTGACGGGCTTGAGGCTCTAAAGGGTAATGTAGACTACTTTAACAAAGAATAGTTGAAGTTATACTCGAAGCAAATAAGTTTTAGGAGTTCTTTGCTTCTCGTAATAAGCAAACGCACGGACTAAGGATTAGTAATTTAGTGCGTTTACTATATAGTTAACTTTTTATTTCTTTAAGTCCATACTTACTATATATAGTGTGGGGGCTAAAATAAGTTTTTGTAAATTATTAGTTTACTATTAATAAGTGGTTACATAACGAAAGCTTTAAATAGGGGTAGATATTACCACTATCGATAGATGATATATTGGGGGTATGTGGATGAGTATTAATCAAAGTGGGAAGAGTACTCTTGATGAAGTAACTGCTAGATTTAGTCCTTCTATTTATGACGATAAAGGGGGGAGATTATACAGGGATTCTGAGACGGGAGAACTTGTTGCAGAGACGCAGTATATGGCTGCATTAAGGCATGCACAGAACCTAGATATTATGCTTCAGGATGGAAGCACGCTTAAAGATTTCTTTAATGAAGTTC
>CAYUUH010000020.1:9297-10739 GCA_964447855.1 uncultured Methanosarcinales archaeon
AAATACAGGAATTCTAAAGGAGAAGAAAAAACAGTAAGAATCAGAGAAGATGTTGGGTTGCAGGGAGCACTTGGACAAACTTTGGCAAGCGTAAAAGCTTGGGCAGAGAAGAATAACAATGGATATATTAACAAGGAAACCGGCGCATTGAACGTTTCTGACCAGCAGCTTGCTGAGATTTTAGGCGTATTCTTGAGGGATGATATTTCACAGCTTAGCCAGAGAACAGTTGCTGTTCCAGACGGAACGACAGGTTCTGTTATGCAAATTGTTGAGCAACAGATTGATTCTATTCTAAAAGCTGATAAGGATAAGTACCAGCCGATTGTTGAGCATGATAATATAGTTTACCTTAATCCTAGAGTTAAAAGAAATGCAGCTGGAGGCATAGCTGCAGCAGTTCTTGCTGGAGTTCTTTCTTTTGTGAGCCCTTCAACAGCTTATGCAGGAGACCCCAGGGTTCTTGAGGACCCTCTTTATGCTAAATTAATATTCGAGTTTGATACAAACAAAGATGGGAAGCTTGAAGGTGAAGAATATCAAAGATTAAGAGCTTATATTTCAAATTTGAAGTTAGAGCTAACTAAAAAGTATGATTCTAATGGTGACGGAGAACTCTCTAAAGAAGAGATTGAAGCGATAAACAAACCAAAACCTACAAATGATATCTTAAGCGCAATTGGAGCAGCAATTATTCAAGGAAGGGATAGTGCTGACATTAAAAATGTTGAAGAAGGAGAGAAAATAATTGAAGGTCAAGAATATATCTCTAGATCGGCAGCAGAAGCGGCCAAGAAGAAAGCTGAAGAGGATAAATTAAGAAAACAGCCTCCTAGCCATGTTGCAAATGAAATTTATGATGTTATTGCGAGATTTGATACAGATATAGATGGAAGGCTTACAGGAGATGAGTACCTGAGGTTCAGAAAAGAATATGTGGAAACCGAGCAAGAACGAATTGAGCAACTCAAGAAGGAAGGTAAAGGAGACTTAGCCTTTACAGCCGAACATGTGTTTAGTCAAGCTAAAGACTTGCAAGAAGTCATAGAGTATACTAGCGACAATCGCGCTGAACATGAAGAAGCTATGTATAAAAGAGCAAAAGAAGAAAGACAAGCAGCACTAGATAAACAACCAATTACTGTTAGTTCTGAAGGATATTCAAGATGGGTGGCTGGCAGAACCGATGAGAAAGGCAGACTAACATCCGAGGGGCGCGCAGCAATAACAAAGGGTATGATAGGAGACATGGAATATTTAACTCGTAAATATGGTAGGGCTGAAGAAGTAGATAGAAAACTATCAAATCCAGACCCTAATGATGCTGCTATAAAGAGAGATGCTGCTTTATGGGCTCTTCTTAGGGAAGCAGACAGTCTAGAAATAGGAAGAATCTATGTAAGCGAAGCTGCTAAATCAGAAAAGAATGATAAAGTTAGGGT
>CAYUUH010000021.1:0-10518 GCA_964447855.1 uncultured Methanosarcinales archaeon
CGTGTCGGTCAAATCCTGCACGTCGGCCAGGTCTCGCCGACGAGCGGGCTGTGTCATTCCCGAGGCGAGCTTCAATTCAATCAACGCATGAAGATTCGCAAACTTGATTCCATCGATTTCAACAGCGACCAATGCGGGAGACACTCTATGGCACGGCATCTGTGCATTTTTGAAGATATTCATTATGCTCATTTTTATCCGCTGGTGTATTTTAGGCCGGTGTATAATCTCAAATGCGGAATTCTTTCCCTGAAGGAAAAAATTCTTCGATCATACCCTAAGGCCGTTATGACAATTCATTGCAGGCCGTATCTTTTTTGATTTCATGAGCTCGATTATCACTTTATTTGTCCATTCAGTCACAATATCATACTGAATTATATTGAGGAATGAGCCGTCCGGGAATGCCTTGTCAAGGAAATTTACCATCTCTTTCCTGTTATCTGGAATTTTAGGTAGGAGCTCGTCCATAGCAGGGCACGTTCCAAACATATCCTCTTTCTTGAAATCATCATCTGTCCTTAGGAACGGGCCCTTGTTAAAGGGAAAAAGCCTGCAGATATAAGCCCTGCTTTTATCATAGATGAGGCATTTGTTGTCCTTCAGGAACGGGCAGCAGTCTGCATCCATTGAGTAAGTCACAATAATCGTCCGGTTAGAACCAAGGTCAAGGATTGCTCTTGACGGGTTAATATCAACATCAACATTAACCTCTTTTTTCCACTTCATGAAGCGCTTTGCTTCCCAGTCCCACAATGGAAAAGAGATTTTCTCAAAAGGAAGAAGCTGCACTAAAGGCATGCGGCCGTAGCCGTACTTCATCAAGAACTCTTTTTCATCATCGTCAAGCTTTCCGCGTATCTTGGAACAGCATTTTCCGCACTGCTGGCATTTGAATTGAGCATCCATGAGAATGAAATATGAAATAATTAATTAAAAGGTTTCTACTTTTTAACCTTACAATTACCTGAAGGCATAACTCTCACAATATCATCAAGAGTTCCGCCAATCTTTTTCTGTATAAACTTTGCGATGGGGCTTATCTTTTCGTCCCCCTGCTGTATCTCTAAATAAGATTTGCAGTTTTTCTTTACTGCACTGACAGGCCCTGCCATGACTGCTCCGTCTTCCATAATGCCTACTGCAAGATTTATCTCATTATCAATATAATCGAGTTTGCCTTTTGTTACAAAGCCTCCTTTAGGCACAAACTCTCCTGATGGAGCTTCTTTTGTCAGTTGTTCGGGCCTTGCCCTGAATGTTGGAGTGGATCTCAGGCCTAGCTTCCATGCTCTGGAGAATGTAACAGTTGCGTCAGCTGCTTCCTTTATGGTCTGTTCGTCAATCTCTTTTCCGTCTGATTTTATTACAAAGAAAGGGGAGCCAACCATATCAGTGTGAAGCACAATATCATTGCCTTCTGTGTGCTTCTTGATTATCATCTCGTTTGTTGTTGCGTCCCTTCCTCCAATAACCAGGAATCCTGAAGAAGAAATAAACCACCTGAACTTCTCATACCATTTCTTCTCGCGCTTTACTGTTTCAGGCTTTTCTGCTTTCTTGAGCTCTTTTTCTTCTTTCTTGAGAAGAGCAGCAAGCTTCTGCTCGCTTTCTTTAAGGGCTTCTTTAGCACCCTCTATCTTCTTCTTAATCTTCTTAGCCTTATCAAAATAAAGCCCTGCATTCTCTTCAATTGACTTGTTAAGATAAATTTCAACCCTGGCCATTCAAAGTTCACCTTTCCATTCCTTCTCGAACCTATCTACAAACTCTTTTACAAAGCCATATCTTTCCCTTGCTATCTCTCTGGCAAGCTTTGTTTTAAAGGTTTCTGGTTTTATCTTCAATATCTTCTGGTAAAAATGATTCATGGATGTCTTGAATTTTGTCTTATGGGTATAATCTCCTGATTCTTTGAGTCCAGAGCTGTGCATCGGCAGACCTTTTGCGCCTCCGCGTGTAAAAACTCTTCCAATAATCATTGCACCTAACGCATCAAGCCTGTCTGCATCCTGGATAATCTCTGCCTCTTTTGTCTCTGCTTTTAATTGTTTTGAATACCTGTGAACATAAATTGCGTGGACTACCCTCGGAATCTTTTCTTCAGGAAATCCAATGGACCTTAGTAGTTCAGGAGCCATCTTTGCGGACTCTTCTGCATGGCATATGCCTTTCTCAGGGTCTTCAAGGTGCCTTGCAACATCATGAAGCAATGCAGCTGCCTCTACAATTTCCAAGTCGGCATTCTCTGCTTTTGCAATCCTCACTGCAAGCCTGTAAACTCTTTCTGTATGGTCGAATTCATGGCCTGCGTCTGTGAAATATTTCGATATCGCTGGCTTCAGTTTTTCTATCATGCCTGTCATGTACAGAATTTATCGGGCTGTACTTAAAACTATTTCGCTTTTTGATTAAAAGAAATAATGGACTGGCCGGGACTCTCAAATCCTGAGGGGATTTATGGTCTCCCTCTGGGTTATTTGAACCCGTAGCCTCGCCGCTGCCAGCGGTGCGTTATACCAGGTTTAACAACCAGCCCATACAAGTAAAAAAGAATGAGTAATTTAAAAAGATATTGAAAAATTATTTAGCGGCAAGCTTTACGTCCCCTTCCTGGACGGTTTTTCTGCCTGAGTGCTTTGCTATCTTCACAGCCTGCGCTGCAACTTCTTCAGCGATATTGTTGATGATATCTGTAAAGGTATCTACTGCGCCAGCAGAAACACGCTTGGCTCCAACATTAAGGATTATCCTGCCAACCGGAGCTTTTGGGATTATTGTTTCTCTTTTTGTCATCATAACACCTCTTAATTGATTAATAATATTATTTTGATTCTTATTTAAATATGTTTTGGTTAATTTTCCATAATAAATTCCTGTTTTAAAAGCCCTATTCCCCAAAAATTTAAATACTCCTGTCAAGTTTTCCAAGCTATGGATATGAAAGATACAATAAGGAAATATGCCCTGCAGAACGCTGTAAGGTATGAAGGAAAAGCTAATCCTGGTAATGTTATCGGCAAGGTTCTCGGAGAAAACCCAAGCCTCAGGGAAAAAGGAAAAGAGCTAATGCAGCAGATTCAGACTATAGTAAAAGAAGTTAACAGCCTAGGGGTTGAAAAACAGGCTGAAGAGCTGAAAAAACTTGCCCCAGAACTTCTTGAAAAGAAAGTTGAGAAAAAGAAAGAGCTTCCAGAGCTTGAAAATCCTAAGAAAGTTGTAATGAGGTTTGAGCCTTCTCCATCAGGGCCGTTGCATATAGGGCATGCTTATGTCATGGGGCTTAATTCGGAATACTGCAGGAAATACAAAGGAAAACTGATTCTGAGAATTGGAGACACAAATCCTGAGAATATATACAAGCCTGCTTATGACTTAATCCCTCAGAATGCAGATTGGATTACTAAAGGGAATGTTTCTGAAATGTTTATACAGTCAGACAGGCTGGAGATTTACTATAAGTATATGGAAAAACTGATTGATATGGACAAGGCTTACATCTGCACATGCGATCCTGAGAAGTTTAAGCATCTTTACACAAATGGAGAGGCATGCCCATGCAGGGAAGCCGGGAAAGAAGAGCAGAAAAAAAGATGGAAGAAGATGTTCAACGGCTACAAACAGGGAGAAGCTGTTGCGAGAATAAAGACAGACCTTCAGCACAAAAACCCTGCAATGAGAGACTGGCCTGCGTTCAGAATAAATGATTCTGAGCATCCAAGGGTTGGAGTCAAATACCGAGTTTGGCCGCTTATGAATATGGCTGTAAGTGTTGATGACATTGAGATGGGGATAACTCATGTTATAAGAGCAAAAGACCATCAAGATAATTCAAAGAGGCAGGAATATATCTATCATTACCTCGGCAAAAAGGTTCCTCAGGCTCTGTTTGTAGGAAGAATAAACTTTGAGGACATGAGAGTAAGCTGTTCTCAGACACGGCCTCTGATTGAGAGCGGAAAGTATTCAGGATGGGATGATATAAGGCTGCCTTTCCTTGATGCACTAAAAAGAAGAGGATATCAGCCGGATGCATTTGTGAAATATGCCCTTGATGTTGGGCTTAGCCTTGCTGACAAGAAAGTCACAAAGAAAGAGTTCTTTAAGATAATCAACTCGTTTAACAGAGAAGTGATAGACCAGACCTCTTACAGGTTCTTCTTTATCGACAGACCAAAGAAGATTAAGATAGATGGGGCTCCTGAGCAGGATATTGAGCTGGACCTGCATCCTGACAACAAGAAAGGCGGAAGGAAGTTCAAAGTGCATGATGAGTTTTATATAACTGAAGATGATTTTGAAGGGTTTAGGCAGGACAAGCTTTACAGGCTTATGGACTGCATTAACTTTCACAAGAGGGAAGGGAAGCTCTTCTTTGATTCAACTGACTATGAGGAGTATAAAGAGAAAGGAACTGGAATAATACACTGGCTTCCATCAGAAGGCAACATCAGCGTTGAAGTCATAATGGATGACGGGCAAAAGATTAACGGGCTTGGAGAATCCACGATGTCAATGCTAAAAGAAGGAGACATTGTTCAGCTCGAGAGATTCGGGTTCTGCAGGCTGGATAAGAAAGAGAAAGGAAGACTTATATTTTGGTTTACACATAAATAATATAATGGATTAAAAGGAGGCAATAAAAATGAAAGGCTCACTGATTGTCGCAGCAAATGTGAAAGCTGCTGCAAAGATTGACGAGAAACACCTGAATGTTTCAGAGGATTTCTACAAAGAACTTGAAAAAAAGGTTTCTGAGATTATAGAAAAATCATGCCGCAGGGCAAAAGCAAACGGCAGAAACACGGTTATGGGCAAGGACGTATAAGGAAAGTTAAATCTCTCCAGCCAACCTGTCCTTGAGCATATCTATTTTTTCCCTAATCTGTTCGAGCTTCTCTTTTCTGTAGGGCTTTTTAGACAATTGAGCATATTTTATTTCAAGGTCTTCAAGCTGCCTCTTTGCAGCGATTAATTCATGCTTCCTTAAAGGTGTGGACTTAATCTTGGTCTCAAGCTCATTTATGCGCTCTTCACGCTTGAGCTTCTTATCCATATAGATTCCAAGCTTTCCTTTTAAGATTGTGAGAACTTCATTAAGCTCGCGGATGGTCCGCTTGTTATCAATCAGCTGCTTGTCTCTCTCTTTCTTAGTATCTGAGAGCTCTTTCTTAAGGTCAATTATTTCCTGCTTCAAATCCTTGACGATGTCCAGGTCTTCTTTCTCTATGCCAAGAAGCTGTCTCTCTGCAGCTAATACTGCAGAAATCCTTTGTTCAATTCCTTCAAGCCCTCGCTTGAATTTCTTCTTGTCAGTTAATGTTGCGATTGGCTTTTCCTTAAGCTTCTGAACATGCTTCCTCAATGATTCATGGGCCTTTATCTTTTTCTTATGCTTCTTGCGTACTGCAAGAACCTTTTTCATAAATCTCCTGAATGCATAGGGGTTTATTTCATTACCAGATTTAGGCTTATCTTTAACTGCTTCAGATTTAGGTGATTTAGAACTCTCTTTCTTTGCTGGTTCTGGTTCCGGATTTGCTAGTTCTTCGCCTTCTTCAGGCACTGGAATAGGCTGGTCATACTCCTCAGAATTCGTTTCATCTGCCATTCTTACTTCTTACCGAATGTGAAAGCTATAGTCCCTTTTTTTGGAGGGGCTGGTGCTGGTCCTGGAGGCCCTCTTGGAGGCATAGCTCCTGGCCCCATTGGCCCTGGTGCACGAGGCAGCCTTGGCGGAACAGGTCCTGATGAAGACATGCTCCCTTCTATATTTCCAGGCATTCCCATCATTGGCGCTCCTTGAGGCATTGGTCCTGCTGGAGCCATGGGCGGCGGCATAGGTGAAAATGAAGGCCTGCCAGCCGGAGCAGTAGGAACTCCCTGCTTCAACTCAATTATGCTGTCTGATAAAGATGAAAACTTTTCTTCCATGGAATCTGATACTGCAACAAGGCCTTCAGCTATAGTCTTGTTCTCGCTTAATGTCTCTTCAACCTTGTCTGACATTTCGTCAAGCTTAGTTGCAATCTCATCAAGCTTATCTAATACTGGCTTAAAATCCACCTTAGAAGGAGCAGCCTCCTCAAGCTTCATTTCCTCAGCTGCTGCCTTGAACATATCAAGCATAGAGCCCATATTATTTGTAAGATTATCCATTGACTTCAACAAGTCTTTAGAAGGAGCCTCTCCAGCCTTATCGCGCAATTCCTCGAGTTCTTTCTTGAGCTTCACTATCTCCCTATAGGGCATTATCTCGTAAGGGCCGTCCTCATCAGGCATATTATCACCACCACTTTTTTAAGGAAAATTAATTATAAGCTGGTAATGAAGTCTTATCTTTATAAATCTTGCGATTTTAGCTAATATATAAATAAGAGAATAAAAATAGAAGAAATAAAAATAAAACAATAATCAATCTTACTTACATTGGGGGCATTCCACCCATTCCTGGAGGCATTCCTCCTGGAGGCATATCATGGCCCTTTGAAGATGTTCCAGCTATGACATCATCAATTCTTAAGATCATAACTGCAACTTCTGAAGCAGATGATACTGCCTGGGTTTTTATCTTCAACGGCTCTATAACGCCTGCCCTCCATGAGTCAACTACCTTACCTTTGAAAACATCAATGCCTGCCCACTTTTGTTTCTTGTCATGAGCCGATTTTAGCTCTGTAAGAATATCTATTGGGTCCAGGCCTGCGTTCTCTGCAAGTGTCCTTGGAATGACTTCAATTGCATCTGCAAATGCGTTTACTGCCAACTGCTCGCGTCCTGATAATGAGTCTGCAAACTTCCTTAATGATTTTGCAAGCTCTACTTCAGGAGCTCCTGCACCGCCCACTACCTTGCCGTTCTTTAATGCAGCTGCTACATCTCCTATTGCATCTTCCAGGGCTCTTTTCACTTCGTCAACAACATGTTCTGTTGCTCCCCTGACTAGTACAGTTACTGATTTGGGGTTCTTGCAGTCCCGGATATAAGTCATGTCTTCGTCCCCAACCTTTACCTGTTCAACAAGGCCTGCTTTTCCAAGGTCCTTATCTGAAAGGTCATCAATGTTAGTGATTACTCTTCCGCCTGTTGCCCTAGCCAAAGCATCCATGTCAGACTTCTTTGCCCTGCGAACTGCATATATTCCCCTCTTAGCAAGGAAGTGCTGTGCGATATCATCAATTCCCTTCTGGCACACTACTACATTTGCTCCGGATGCAGCTACCTGCTCTACCATGTCCTTAAGCATCTTTTCTTCCTGGTCGATGAAAGCCTGCATCTGTGAAGGGTCTGTTATCTGGATTTTTGCATCTATCTCTGTGCTCTTGATTTCAAGCGCTGAGTCGATTAAGGCTATCTTTGCGTCTTTTATTTTGTTTGGCATACCTGAGTTTACCTTTTCCTTGTCCAAGACAATGCCCTGGATAAGCTCCGTGTCTTCTACAGCGCCGCCTACTTTCTTTTCAAGCTTAATGTGGTCTTTGTCTATGAAGATTTTACCATTTTCCCTGTCGATTACTGCCTTAACTGCATTGACTGTTATATCTGACAGTGTATCTTTTGCTGATTCTGCACCTTTCCCAGTCATAGCTGTTATTGCTATTTTTCTTAGCACATCGACATCCTTCTCACTTATAGTCTCTGCCATACTCTCAAGGATTTCCTGAGCCTTTACCTCAGCAAGCCTGTAGCCCCTCGCAATAACTGTAGGATGTACTTCTTTGTCAAGAAGATCTTCTGCGTTCTTCAAAAGCTCTCCTGCAATCACTACTGCTGTTGTGGTTCCGTCTCCAACCTCATCTTCCTGGGTCTTTGCTACCTCAACAATCATCTTTGCAGAAGGGTGCTCAATCTGCATTTCTTCTAATATAGTTACACCATCATTTGTTACAGTTACATCACCTAAAGAATCGACAATCATCTTATCCATTCCTTTTGGCCCAAGAGTGGTTCTTACCGTCTCTGCAACCAGCTTGGCTGCCATTATATTTGTTCTCTGTGCGTTTCTTCCGGTGCTTCTTTGCGAGCCTTCCGGCAAAATAAATATTGGCTGTACATTATTTGACATGTTCTCATCCCCCTTATTGGTTTTATTAAAATTAGCTAAAAAAGTGAATAAGCAGTACTATTTAAATGTTTTGTTGTGGTTATAATGCTCTAGAAATTGTATAATGGTGAGAAGAGGGGATAATAAGAGATGGGCTTAGTCGGAGATATACCTTTTTCCAAAGATTTGGAATCTCTTATTACCCCCTGAGAAATGTCAGGAGACGCACATTTGCTAGCCAACAGCCATAAAAGAAAGGCCTTTTTTCGATATCTCTTTCACAATCTTTTCAGCTTCTTCTATAGTGACTATCTTCTTTGGATGCTTGTGAATCTCATCTTCCTTGCAGATGGATATGATTGCAACTTCATGAAAGCCATGGGCCCTATAGATTTCTAGTTTCTGCTGGTTGTCCTTCAGCAGGTTCTGAAGGTTTTCTCCCATGTATTATGCCTTACAACTACTTATTTAAATATTTTACTATTTTAGAAAAAAGTGAAAAATAATGTAATTTACTAAAGATTTTAAGGCAAGATTTAAATATAATCAACTATATTTGATTTATTGGTGGTTTTTTTATTAATTATGAAAGAATATGGGTTAAACTTTAATGTGAAAATGAAGAGAAAAGAAATAATGGATGAGCCAAGTTCTGAATTCTTTAAAGATAAGTTTGATGATAGACTTATCTCTGCAATTACATCAATGGATGATATGGTATTTGTACTGGACAAAGAAGGGAGGTTTACACATTATCACGCGCCTTCTTCTGCAAAACTGTATGTGTCCCCAATGAAGTTTATAGGGAAGAGGCATATTGATATAATGCCTGAATATATGAACAAACTATTTCTGGAAGCTTTCGCAAAGAATAAAGAAGGAAAAGTTTCAGAATATGAGTATAATATGGTATATCCTGGCGAGACAAGGTGGTTTTCTGCAAAGCTTTCTCCAATATTTTCCGGCAAGAAGTTTGACGGAAGTGTTGCAGTTGTAAGAGATATAACCCAAACAAAGGATTCCCAAACAGCCCTAAAAGAGAGCGAAAAGAGAATCAAAGATATAACAAGAAATGTAGAAGAGGCTATCTTTGCTAAGGATGCCAAAAGAAGATACACATTTGTAAACCCCCAGGCAGCTGCCATGATTGGGCTTCCAGAGGAAAAAATAATCGGAAAAATTCCTGAAGAACTATTCTCCAAGAAGGACGCAGAGACTATAAGGAAGGTTGATGAAGAGAATTTCAAAGGTATCAAGGTAGACAAAATAGAAAGGATTCGAGTAGGTAAAGAAGAAAGGAATCTGCATACCATCCAGAGCCCTGTAATGAATGATAATGGAGAGATAATCGGGATAGTTGGGAGTGTGAGGGATATAACTGAAAGGAAAGAAGCTGAAGAAAAATTGAGGGCTGCTAAAGAAACTTCTGAAAGATACCTTAACATTATTGGTAATCTGATTGTTGCTTTAGATTCACATGGAAAAATAACATTGCTTAACAAGAAAGGATATGATTTGCTAGGATATAATGACGGGGAGTTAACTGACAAAGACTGGTTTGAAACATGTGTGCCGCCTGAGCATAATCAGGCTGTTAAATTAGTTTTCAAAAGAATGATTAAGGGAGAGGTTAAGCTTGCCGAACATTATGATAATCCATTAATTACTAAGAATGGTGAAAAAAAGTTCTTTAGCTGGCATAACACTTTCCTTAAAGATGATTCAGGGAGAATAATCGGTACATTGAGTTCTGGACAAGATATAACTGAAAGGAAAGAAGCTGAAGAAAGATTGAAAGCTAGTCAAGAGAGATTCAAACTGATATCTGATTATACTTATGACTGGGAAACATTTAGAGATGAAAAGAACAAATTAGTCTACTCAAACAACGCTTTTGAGCGTATCTTTGGGTATAAGAACGCAGATTACCTGTCTGGGAAAGTAAAATTCGATGACTTGTTTTTCAAGGAAGACTTAGAGCGTGCAAAGAAATATTTTAATGAAATAATGAAGAAGAAAGGAATACGCAATATTGAGTCCAGAGCTAAAAAGAGAGATGGGAGCGAGATATATATCTCTGTATCAGCCCAACCTGTAATTATCTATGGTAAATTCTATGGCACCAGGGCCAGTATAAGGGAGATAACGGAAAGAAAAAAAGCAGAAGAAGTGCTAAAAAATTCAAAGAGAAGGATAGAAGAAGAAGTCGCAAAGAAGACAAAAGAGTTAATGGAAGCTAATGAAAAGATAAAGTTATATGCCAATAAGCTTGATTTAAAGATAAAAAGAATAGATAAAAAAAGGATTCCCCTTACTGAGAAAGAAAAGCTTGCATTCTATGGGCTTGTGAGTTACCCTAACTTAACCAGCAAAGAGATTGGCGAACTTATCGGCATGCAGACTACAACTGTTAATTCTATAAAGAACCGGCTGAAAAAAGAAATCGCGGCGTTGGAGACCGGGGCCTCTGCCCG
>CAYUUH010000022.1:0-10408 GCA_964447855.1 uncultured Methanosarcinales archaeon
TGGAAACATAATCTAAACCTAGATGTGGCAAATCAGTATTTAAATGTTGGCTCTCGAACTTCCGAAAAGATTTTTTCAGAAGTTCAGGACGGAATAATTTTGTCAAGAACTTTTTTACCGACGACAAATGCAATCAAGCACCTGTCTCATTTATAAACATTATTGGCACAATTGTACGGAGCGATTATTCCCATAAGAATATTTCTTTCAAGAGCATTTAAATATAACTGAGCCAATCTAACTAAACTATGGCAAGACAAAGTATCATCAACGACGGCAAACACCTTCTAGCTAGTCTTATATCTTGCACAACAACAATGGGTATGCGCCAGTAGGCGCAACTATAAACCCCAACATTGTTCTATGCCATACATAACAAAAATCCATGAGGTGGTTAAATTCGCAATCGAAATAACAGACCCTGAAAACAGGGCAGAATGGTTCCAGGACAAATAAGTCATATAGGAATAATTGAAACAACAATCTTTAAATAAACAGCATATAAAAAATGGATACTGGAGGTGTTCATATTGACCAAGACTTATGAAGAAATACAGGAAAAGATAAGGAACAAGAAAGCTGTTGTCTTAACAGCTGAAGAAGCAATAAAACTAGTAGAAGAGAAAGGGCTAAGTGCTGCTGCAAAAGAAGTAGATGTTGTAACAACAGCCACTTTCGGGCCAATGTGCTCAAGCGGAGCATTTCTAAATATAGGCCACACAAAGCCGAAGATGAAGATAACAAAGGCCTGGATTAATGGAGTAAATGCCTATGCAGGATTAGCTGCTGTTGATTTATACATCGGAGCAACAGAGATTCCAGACAATGACCCTGCAAACTCTAAGTTCCCAGGAGAATTCTCATACGGCGGAGGCCATGTCATCCAGGACCTAATTGCAGGAAAGGATGTTGAATTAAAAGCAACTGCCTATGGAACAGACTGCTACCCAAGAAAAGAGCTTCACACAAAGATAAACATCAAAGACCTTAATGAAGCAATACTAGTAAACCCAAGAAACTGCTACCAGAACTACAATGTTGCTGTCAACCAGCACTCAAAGAGAAAAATCTACACGTATATGGGAGTTCTAAGGCCAAACTTAGGCAATGCAAATTACTGCAGTGCAGGCCAGTTAAGCCCATTGCTAAAAGACCCTTATTATAAGACAATAGGCATAGGAACAAAGGTATGGGTTGGCGGAGCACAAGGCTATGTATACTGGTGGGGAACACAGCACAGCCCTAACTGCGAGAGAAAGAACGGAGTTCCAGTTGGTGGAGCAGGAACTCTAGCAATTGTAGGAGACCTAAAGCAGATGAAGCCTGAATGGATTGTTGGGACAAGCATGAGAGGGTATGGAACAACATTGACAGTAGGCTTGGGAGTTCCAATACCAATACTGAATGAGGAAATCCTGAAGTATGCTGCACAAAAAGACGAAGACCTTTATGCGCCGATAATAGACTACAGCAAGGCTTATCCAAACTTTGAGCCGGGAAACTTAGGCACTGTAAATTATGCGCAGCTAAAGTCAGGCTCGATAAAGGTAAACGGAAAAGATGTTCCGACAGGAGCTTTGTCAAGCTATTCAAAAGCAGTAGAGATTGCAACAATACTAAAGAAAGACATCCAGCAGGGTAAGTTTGTGCTGACAAAACCTGCACAGCTATTGCCTCAGGCAGACTCTGACTATAAGTTCAAGGCCCTGAAAGAAAGGCCGGTAAAAGGTGAATAAAAATGGCACAACAATCAAAAAGACTGGTGCTGCATTTTCCAAAAGACACCACCAACCAGCCCATAGTCTACAAGCTGATAAAAGAGTTTGATTTGGTTTTTAATATATTAAAAGCAAAGATTACTCCAGAAGAAGAAGGCTTTGTAGCAATAGAGATTACTGGGGAGGAAAGCAACGTAAAGAAAGGGCTTGATTACCTGAAGGGGCTTAATGTGAACATTGAGCCTTTCAGCAAAGAGGTCACAAGAGACGAAGCCAGATGCACGCACTGCACATCATGCGTTGCAGTATGCCCTACAAAAGCACTAAGCATACCTGACAGGAAGACAATGAAGGTTGTATTTGATAATGAGAAATGCGTTGCCTGCGAGGCATGTGTTGAAGTCTGCCCTTACAGGGCCATGAAAGTGAGGTACTGATGTCAAAGAAAGTAAACAGCATACTTGAACTTGTTGGAGACACTCCATTAGTTAGGCTGAACAAAGTTGTTGGAAAAGATTCTGCAATTGTTTATGCAAAGCTTGAGTACTTCAACTCGTGCAGTTCTGTAAAAGACAGGATTGCACTTAACATGGTTGAGGATGCTGAGAAAAAGGGGAAGCTGAAGCCAGGAGCAACTATAATAGAACCTACATCAGGCAACACAGGAATCGGGCTTGCATTAGTTGCTGCTGTTAAGGGCTATAAGCTGATTCTTACTATGCCTGAGAGCATGAGCATTGAGAGGAGAAAAGTGCTTAAAGCGCTAGGCGCAGATATTGTCCTCACAGACAAGGCTCTTGGCATGAAAGGAACAATTGACAAGGCAAATGAACTGGCAGAGAAGCACAATTATTTCCAGCCAAACCAGTTTGAGAACCCGGCTAATCCAGAAACACACAGAAAGACAACAGCAAAAGAAATCCTCGAGAACTTTGACAGGATTGATGCATTTGTTGCTGGTGTTGGAACAGGAGGCACGATAACTGGTGTTGGAGAAGTTCTAAAAGAGAAGATAAATGATGTAAGGATTGTTGCTGTCGAACCAAAAGACTCTGCTGTTTTATCTGGAGGAAAGCCTGGAGCTCATAAAATACAAGGAATAGGTGCAGGATTCATACCTAAAGTGCTTAACAAAGATATAATTGATGAGATAATCACTGTGTCAAATGAAGATGCGTTCCAGACTGCAAGGGACTTGGCAAGAAAAGAAGGAATATTCTGCGGAATTTCCTCAGGTGCAAATGTTTTTGCGGCAATAAAGGTTGCTAAAGAATTAGGAAAAGGAAAAACTGTTGTTGTAATCCTGCCTGACACAGGAGAAAGGTACCTGAGCACAGAATTGTTTGACTGACTACCTTTCGTTTCTTAGTCTCCACATAAGTATCTCAGAGATTGAGGTGAACTTCTCTCCATAACGGTTTCTTAGTTTTTCTACATCTCTTGCCAATTCTTCTACACTATCTGGCAGCTTAGACATGACAAATTCTTCTAGTTCATGCTTCTTAAGAAGTTTGACTGTTTCTTCAACGTCGTACGGCACTCTTCTTAGGATTATTTCTTTAGTCTCTGTGTCATGTATGCAATAAACAGCCCTAGTATCTGCCTCAGTAGCAATGGTCATCCTTCTTGGCTGGCCAACAGAGCCAACATTAACCAAGGCTTTTTCACCTTTACTTAGCCTGTAAGGGCTTTCCCTTGGGATAGCAGCTGTCTTAAAGGTGGTAGTTATGATGCCTAAATGGGTATGCCCGATGAATCCAATAGATATTCCATCCTTAAAAGATTCAAGATTGTCTTCATACTCCCATTGCTCAACAACATATCTTAAGTTTCCTGGATTAATCAGGTTATCGTGGGAAAACACCATCCCATCTAATGATACTGTTGGCCCGACTGATACCAGAAGGCGCCTCTCCTCTTCAGACAATACGCTTTCTGTCCAGAGTAAAGAAAGGCGCGCCAAGGTGTTTGCGCCCATATATACATTTCCACCTACAGCCAAATCATGGTTTCCGTATAGAACTATATCAGACCTTGCTCTTACTTCATGAAGGCATTCACTAGGAGAAGGACCATAACCCACAACATCTCCCAAGAAAATCTTTTTTTCTATTCCCTTCTGGTCCATGTCTGATAAAACAGCCCTTAAAGCAGCAAGGTTTCCATGAACATCTGAATAAATTCCATATCGAGTCATTAATGTCAGGAGAAATCTATAATAATATATAAGTTTTAGTCGAAATGTTCACCTTAAATAGGTAATGAAAAAAGAAAAAAATAATTAACCAAACCTGTTGCTGAACCAGTTCATGAGCTTCTTAAAGAACCCCGCACTGATACATTTGTCATCAATGCACAGGTTGCTACTGCATTCAAAGTTGTTGTTGCATGAAGAATCTTCTGCTTTTTGGTCTTCCAGCTGGCCATCTATATTGCAGAACTGATCATCAACTCTCATGCTCATTGGAATGCATTTACCATTGTATAAGCAGCCGCTTGTGCACTGTGTTGACTGCAGATTCTCAGGAACTATATTAGGATCTGGCCGTGTTTGAATAGGTCTTTGTATATTTGTTTCAGTGGAAGAAGAACTTATTCCAAACTGACTACAATATCCTCCAGCTGAACCAGTAACATCTGCAATTCTTTGGCATAGTGCTCTTTCGTTTACTAGTCTGAATGAGTATGCTGTATTATACACATCTAACCCCTCAGTCTCTTGACCTCCCATTATGGAAAGCAGAGTTGGCCGATAGATTCCAGAAATAGCATAACTGCATCCTTCAAAACAATTTATCTCTAAAGAATAATCTTTGTCCTCAGGCGTGCAGTCTATGGCAGATGCATCTCCACACCCTTTTCCTAAAAGGTCTTTCCATGGAGCATGGGCTAAACATTCTTCTTTGGAGGAAGCAACAAAACAATTCCTTGCTGTTAGTCCTCCCTGGAAATCGCCGACTCCTTGCATATTATACTCATCAAATAATAAACCAAAAGAATGCGAGAATTCATGTACTACGGCAAATAAACCGCTTTTATAATAGAATAACCGACTATCCTCTGGAATCATATCAGGATTACAGCCATAACTTGCAGCATAACAATCACTAAAACCTATTATATTCAAACCTCTGGTTTCTATAATCTCCATATCTTTGTCATTGACACAACCATCCCCATTTATATCGCTAGAGGTACAATCAGATGGAAAACCCGTTTGGTCCATATAATTATATTCCATTGGAGCGAATGCTGAGCCGTTAAAACTTGCAAAACCATACTCATCAGCATTGACTAGTCCTAGGGGGTATTGGTTAGAATAATTGCAGACTATCGGAAGAGTTCTGGTTCTTCTGAATAGTTCACCTGTAGCATTTCCTCCTCCTTCTCTCCCAGACCCTATACTTTCAATATACTGAACCTCATCAACATACCAGAAATTAAATTTATTTTTATTTGATTTGTAAGGCTCTACAGAAAGCAAACCATAATAGTTAGAATTAAAATCGATTGCTGACTCTACAAAGAATTTGAATGTCTCAAAATCATCATAATTAAATCCTATGAAAACTATATTTATCCTGTTTTCATTTAAGTTATTATGGCCTGGAATAGCTTCAACACAAGTTCCAGTAATTGGATTATCAAACTCACCTATGCATCTTTTTTCTTCTTCATTACAACCATAAGTACAGTCTTCAATTACTGCAATTACACCATCTTTCTGGCAATATAATGCTTCATCTTGACAAACTAGAATTCCTCCTTCACACTGCTCAGTTTCAGATATATCTGGTTGAGGCATTTCTTCACCTCTATTCGTCAAATCGGATGATTGCTCACTTGACTCTTCTGGTTGCGGTTGTGTTGTTTCTTCTTCGCCTAAACAAGCACCATTCTGGCATCCATTTTCACATATCTGGAAAGGCATCCATATTCCTGAACTGCTGCATTTTGCAAGAGCATTTGCATCGCATTTTATCTCTCCAGGGGTGCATGAGCCAGAAGTAGTGGGAGTTGCTGAGGATCCATAGACGCTTTGACAATCTTCCATAGTTTTTCTGCAGCCGACAGAAGAAGCTGAACAAACATCAAGTGTAGTCTTAACACATTGACCTGTGCTAGAATCATACATATAAGCAACTATATTCGAGGATTCTGTAACCTTTCCAGTAATCTTATCAAAAAATCCAGCAGAAACAAAAGAAGATGACAGAATTAATATTACAAACAAAGACACTAGTTTCTTCATAACATTCACCTCATGGTCAATATAGACTCCCTTGAGGATAATCCTTAATAAATTTATCGAAAAAAAGAGAAGAAAAAATAAAAGAATCAGCCGAACAAGCTCCTGAACCAGTTCATGAACTTCTTAAACGTTCCCTGGTTTATGCACTTGTTGTCTATGCAGATGTTGCTGATGCACTCAAAGTTATTCGAGCAATCATTATTCCCGCTCAGCTGCATCTTGAATGTTCCTTCATCAGAGCAGAACTTGCCTGATTCCCTGTATCCTGCAGCATAGCATATCTCGTCAAGCAGGCATCCGCTCTTGCACTGCTCTTCTTTAGGCTCTTCCCTTGGCTCCCTGATAAGGACTGGCTTAGGCTCTTCATCTTCTGTTCCCTCTTCCTCATCTTCCTGGGCATTATCAGACTGCTCAAAAATATCCACCAAGTCATCGCTTGGAAGCTCGCTTATCAGCAGAGGGTCAAGCTGGTTTACGCCAATCTTATTCAATATCGATGAGATGACGCTCCCAAAAGCGACAAGGCTTGAGGATGCACTATCGCCTGTAACAAGTACAGTTTCCCCAGAATATATTACCAGAATCATCTGGTCATCTTCAGACAGGTCAATCTCGCTAAATAGTTTAGCAAGGCCTATAGGGACATCATAATCTTTGCTTCCTAACTCAGATATAATCTTAGTTGACAGCACAATATCGGATGCAGGGCCGTTGTCCCATACAGCTATGCTAAATGAGCCTGGCACCTGCTTTGCAAATACGCCGGCTGCGCATAATAGAATCATCACAAAACTTAATACAACTATTTTCTTCATAAGCTCACCTCAATTTTTGAAATAATATTTTTAGGATTTCTGGAGTAATTAATAAACTTATCGAATCAAAACCTTTAAATATAATATGACTACCCCATAAACCATGATAAATCAAGTATGTTGTTGTCATTAAAATTCTTTCATTGTTTAGATATCAAAATATGTTTTTCATTAAATTTTTGCTTTCCAAATAGTGGACTAATATGAAAACGAAAAATTTAACTAAAAAAATTAAGGATGCGATAGAATATCCTAAACAATGGACTGATTTACTAAACACTCCTCAATTAGCCCGGGTGATTGCAGATATCAACACTGATGGACATATCCAGCTTAGTGGACACAGGGGACTTGTATCATTTTATTCTAAATATTTAGAAGATATTAATAAGATGAGAAGCGACTTCAAGGGACTATTCTCAATCGAAGGCAGAGTTTATAATGATAGAAGAAAGAACCTGAGGTATAAGTTATTCTTTATATCAAAAGAGTTAGCTAGGTTCTTAGAAGCGCAAGGCGCAATAGTAGGAAATAAGACTAATATAGCTTACTTGACTCCCAGTTGGATATTTAATGGGGATAAAGGAATAAAAAGAGCTTATTTGAGGGGATTCTTTTCTTCAGAAGGATCTATTTCAACTTGGAAAGAGAAAGGGAGAGAACGTAGCAGAATATATGTGAGCCAATGTAAGTCTGAAGAATTAATCGATTCTGGGAAAAAATATATGGAACAGATAAGGGATATGCTTAATTGTTTTAACATTATCACTAATCCAATAAGGTTTAAAAAAGGAAATGTGAGGAAAGACGGCTCAGTTAGTATAGAGATTGTAATAACGATAGAACAAGGGTCGTTTGCAAACTTTTATAAAGAAGTTGGCTTTGACAATAAAGATAAGTCAGACAAACTGAGCAAAATACTGGGAGCGTAGCCAAGCAGCTAAGGCGAGCGGCTGCAACCCGCTTATCCCTGGGTGCAAGTCCCAGCGCTCCCTCTTTCTTTCACAAGCTTTTTAAACATGCGATGAGTAGATGATTAATATGTTTGAAGACATCAAGGCAATATATAGGAATGATCCGGCAGCAAAGAACATAGAATTTCTGCTGTATCCTGGGTGGCAGGCAATATTCGTGCATAGGTATATCTCCCATCCATTATATAAGCTGCATATACCTTTTATCCCCCGGCTTATTTCTCAGATAATGAGGTTTCTGACTAGCGTTGAGATCCATCCTGGGGCTAAAATCGGAAAAGGGCTTTTCATTGACCATGGGTTCGGCATCGTAATAGGAGAGACTGCAGAGATTGGAGATAATTGCGTGATGTTCCACAAGGTAACTCTTGGAGGAACTGGAAAGCACCACGGAAAAAGGCATCCAACAATAGGCAATAATGTCATGCTTGGGACTGCATCAACCCTTCTTGGCCCGATAAAAGTAGGAAATAATGTAAAGATAGGCGCAGAGGCATTTGTGATTAACCATGATGTTCCCTCAAATTGCACTGTTGTCGGCGCGCCGGGAAGGATTGTGAAGCTGAATGGGAAAAAAGTAGATATGAAACTGGAGAAATCAAAGAATGCTTAAGCTTTATAACACTCTGACAAGAAAGGCAGAGCCTTTCAAGCCATTGAAAGAAAATGAAGTAAGGATGTACTCCTGCGGGCCTACTGTCTATAACTATGTCCATATAGGAAACCTAAGAGCCTATGTCTTTGTAGATTTATTGAGGAGATACCTGAAATACAAAGGCTTCAAGCTGAAGCATGTGATGAACATAACTGATGTTGACGATAAGACAATAAGAGACTCGCAGAAAGAAAAGAAATCATTGAAAGAATTCACCCAGTTCTACACCAAGGCATTCATGGAGGACCTAAAAACACTGAATATACAGACTCCAGAGGTAATGCCTAAGGCAACTGAAGAAATAAAGGGCATGGTTGAGCTCATAAAGATTCTTCTTGACAAAGGGTTTGCGTACAAGACAGAGAAAGGAGACATTTATTTCAGCATCTCAAAGTTCAAGGATTACGGAAAGCTTGCAAACCTGGACCTTGGCAGCCTGAAAAAGAACGCTGACGGAAGGCTTGACAATTCTGACGAGTATGAAAAAGATGATGCAAGAGACTTTGCACTATGGAAAGCATATGATAAGCAGGATGGAAATGTTTCATGGGATACTGAGCTTGGAAAAGGAAGGCCTGGATGGCATATTGAGTGCAGTGTAATGTCTTCCAGGTATCTTGGGCAGCCTTTTGATATTCATACAGGCGGAGTTGACCTGATTTTCCCGCATCATACAAACGAAATAGCGCAGTCTGAAGCAGCTTATGGAAAGAAGTTCTGCAACAGGTGGATGCACAACGAGCATTTAATAGTGAATGGAGAAAAGATGTCAAAATCTTTAGGAAATTTCTTCACGCTCAGGGACTTAGTAAAGAAAGGCTATGAACCTAAGGCAGTGAGGTATGAATTATTATCTACACATTACAGGCAGAAGCTTGACTTTAGGGAAGACAACCTAAAGAAGATACCTGAAACACTGCAAAAGTTCTATGATTTCCTTGACAAGCTTGACGAGGTTAAAGGAGACAAAGATGATAAGGAAGTTGATAAGCTCACAAAGAAAGCAAAAGATGAGTTTGAGAAATCTCTTGATAATGACCTCAATATATCTGGAGCATTGGCTGCCGTATTCCAGTTCATGACAGATATAAATAAAATTATGGCTAACTTAAGCAAGAAAGATGCTGAAAAGATAAAGAAAGTTATGAATGATTTTGATTCTGTGCTTGGAGTTATGCAGCACGAGAAGGTTGATGCTCCAAAAGAGATAAAAGAGCTTGCTGAAAAGAGGATTGAAGCAAGAAAATCAAAGAACTGGGCAGAAGCTGATAAGTTAAGAGACGAGATAAAGAAGAAAGGATATATTCTCGAAGATACCCCTGATGGGTATAGGGTTAAGAACGCTTAATCAAGCCTAATACCTAATACATGCCACTCGTAATCCTTGTGGTCTTGCTCTGTTTTTCCGTAACTTACCCATTTCTGGCCAACTAAGCTATAAACCTGGCCAAACGGCTTTGTAGGATGAACCCATATTTGTACAAACTCTTTTGAGCCGTCACGGAACCTTTTCTTGGCCTCTTCATAAGCCGGAGTCCCAAGCCCAAGATTAAGATTATTTATATCATCAGTTATTGACCTTGCAGTCTCAACATCAACTCTGCAAAGAATCCCTATATCTAAATCTTCATTATCTCTGGATGTTCCTTTGGCATTCCCTCCGCAAACATAAACATCATCGATAGAAACTCCATAAGGAGCAACCTGGGGCCAATATTCTTTTATTCTCTCAAGTATCTCTTCCAAAGACGGAAAATTCGAGCCAGGCTGCCTTTGAGCTGGTGTTCCATCCTCATTAAAGTGGACTCTGTTCGGATAGCCTGGAGGCTGTGCATCTCTCCTTGTAAAATGCACATCATCAATCTTCTCCCTGTACTCTTCTAAACTAGCAATACCTTCTAAAGAAATCTGGGGCATCTAATATCCCTGCATTCTCTTGTACTCTGCAACAACAGCGTCTGCAGCAAGCTATATTGTAGTAACATAATTGTACC
>CAYUUH010000023.1:0-9997 GCA_964447855.1 uncultured Methanosarcinales archaeon
ATGGGGGTCGCCTCGCCGCGGGAAACGATCGGCCCGAGCGTGGCGCCGCGCCCGCCGCCGGCCGGGCGCGAGGCCAGGTCGCCGTCGACGGCCACCGGCGCCCCGGAGGCCGACAGGTCCACGTGCAGTCGCCCGCCGGCCAGCGCCACAGGCCGGGTTGTGATTGCGTTGGCGATGCCACTCATCTGGAATGCCATCGATAAATTGCCTCTCTCGTGCGGGTAAGAGGCTGTTGCAGACGGGCTTCACGCAGCCTTAGACCATATGAACTGGGACCCTAATGCAAAGAAGCTCATCTTCCTTATAGGGGATGCTGCCCCTCACGGAGTTACCTCACAAGATATGTCATTTGAGCAGGGATGCCCTGATGGATACAATTACAAGGAAGAGGCAGAGAAAGCAAGCGAAGAAAACATCAGGATATACACAATCTCAGGCTCTGGAATGGACCCCATTGGGATAAAGGTCTGGAAGCAGATTGCAGAAATCACAGGCGGAGAATACCAGAGATTAACTTATGAGAGAAAAGATGTTGACCAGTATTACAGAGAAGAGGGCATTGATGCAAAGTGGGCTGCAACAGCTAAGGCTGATGCAGACTATGACAGGAGCTCAAACAGCATAGTGACAAACACATTCGGAAGCATTGCAAAGGCAACGATTATGCACGAAGCACAGGAAGCTGGAGTCAGCTACGAAGAAGTTGAAGAAATAGAGGGTGCAGAAGATGGCTCATGGATTGATTCAGGAGATATAATTGAAGAAACTGAAAAACCAGTTCCTGTAGAGATAACAGAAAAAGAAGTCAACAGAAGTATTTCAGACTTCTTCAGGAACGTCTTCAGCAGGCTGACCTTCTGGAGCTAGGGCTGATAAACACGAAGCTTTTTATACGATTTTTTCTTTTTTTATTCTATGAAAACAATAATAGTGACCGGAACGCCAGGAACAGGAAAAACAACAATAGCAAAGAAGCTGAGCAAAAAGCTAGGCTATGATTATATTGATGTAAATAAAGTAATTAAAATAGATAAATTAAGAGAAGGCTACGACAGAAAAAGAAAATCCTACCTCATTGATACAAAAAAACTGAATAAGTCATTAATTAAGATTATCGATGAGAAATTAAAGGATAAGAAAGTAATTGGAATAATAATTGATTCTCATCTTTCTCATTATCTTCCCAATAAATATGCAGACTTATGCATCGTTACAAAATGCAGCCTAAAGAAGCTAGAAACAAGGCTGAAAAAGAAGAGAAAATACCCTAAGGCAAAGATACGCGAAAACCTCGACTGTGAGATATTTGATGTATGCCTCAATGAGGCAAAAGAGCTTGGCCACAAGACAGTTGTTATTGACACTACAGAGCCTTTAAATATAAACAAAATTGCCAAATCAATAAAAACCAAGTGAGGAATGAAAATGGAACTTAACCCGCAGGCTGAAGAATTAAATGAGCAGATAAAGAAGAATAACCCAGCTGTACTAAGCTTACTCTCAAGGAAAGGCAAGGAAATCTTTTTCCCAAAAAAAGGCATCCTTGGCCAGTCTGCTGACGCCAAAGGAAAGAAAATCAACGCAACAATAGGCATTGCCCTAGAGGAAGACGGCTCTCCGATGAGGCTCAGCTCTGTTGCAAACAATGTAAAGCTCAATCCAAAGGATGTTTTTCCATATGCGCCAAGCTTCGGAAAGCCTGAGCTAAGAGATGTATGGAAAGAGATGATTTACAAGAAAAACCCTGGACTAAAGGGGAAGAGCATAAGCATCCCAATAGTCACAAATGCATTGACCCATGGATTAAGCATGTGCGGCTATCTTTTCGCTGACCCGGGAGACAAGATAATCTTACCGGATCTTTTCTGGGGAAACTATAAGCTTGTTTTTTCCAATGCATACGATGCAAAGCTAAACACATTCAGGATGTTCAAGGAGAAAAGCTTTGACTTGACCTGCCTGAGAAACAAGCTGAAAGAAGGGTCTGTAGGAAAGAGGATTCTGCTTCTTAATTTCCCAAATAACCCGACAGGATACACTCCTACAGAGTCAGAGGCAAAAGAGATAGCAAATATAATCAAAGAGTCGGCAGAATCAGGAAATAAGATTGTTGTCCTTATAGACGATGCATATTTTGGGCTGGTCTATAAAGATGGCATATTCAAAGAGTCTATTTTCAGCTATCTTGCAGATATTCACGAAAACGTGCTTGCAGTGAAGCTTGATGGAGCAACAAAAGAGGACTATGTGTGGGGCTTTAGAACAGGTTTTGTCACATTCGGAGTCAAAGGAGGAAATGAAGAACTGTACAAAGCCTTGGAGGCAAAGACAGCAGGAGCTGTAAGAGGCAATATATCAAATGCTCCCCATATATCACAGTCCCTTGTGCTAAAGGCATTTACCTCAAAAACCTATGACAACGAAAAACAGGAAAAATATAACCTGTTAAAGGAAAGGTTTGACCTTGTTGTTGAAGCATTGGACAAGAACGAAGGCTACAGGGAGCACTTTGAAGCACTTCCGTTTAACTCAGGCTATTTCATGTGTATAAAGCTTGTTGACGGAGTAGACGGAGAAAAGCTAAGGCAGCTTTTGCTTGATAAATACAGTACTGGAATAATCGCTCTAGGGGATATAATCAGGATTGCTTTCTCTGCAACAAAGAAAGAGCACATTCCTGAACTGTTCCAGAATATATATCAAGCTTGCAAAGAGCTTAGGAAATAGATTATACTCATGGAAACAATATTGGTTACAGGCGGAGCAGGTTTTATTGGCTCTCATCTTTGCGAATGCCTGTTAAGAAAGGGCAAGAAGGTTATTTGTGTAGATAATTTCAATGATTTCTATAGCCCTAAAGTCAAAGATGATAACCATAAGTCTTGTAGGTCAGACCCGAGTTTCGTACTATGCAGGTCAGATATAAGAGACTTCAATGAACTTGAATTAATATTCTCAAAGAATAAGATAGATAAAATATGCCACCTAGCTGCAACAGTCAGCGTAAGGCCATCTCCTAAGAGCCAGGGATTATATACATCAGTTAATGTTAAAGGAACTGAAAATCTTCTCGAGTTCTCAGAAAAATACAAAGTTAAGAGACTTGTTTTTGCTTCCTCCTCATCGGTATATGGAGACAGAAAAGATATCCCATTTATAGAGTCAGACCGTCCAGCTAGGATTATAAGCGAGTATGCAGTAACAAAGAAAGCCGGAGAGGAGTTATGCCTTAACTTCCACGATAAGACTAAAATCCCAGTAACATGCTTAAGGCTCTTTACTGTATACGGACCAAGAGGCAGGCCTGATATGGCTGTGCACAAGTTCACAAAGCTTATTGAAGAAGGAACAGACGTTCAAGTATATGGGGATGGAACTATCTCGAGAGATTATACTCATGTCTCAGACGTGGTTGACGCGTTCATGTCTGCGCTATCGGTAAGCTCTGGATATGAGATAATAAACATAGGCAACAGCAAGCCAGTCAAGCTTAATGAACTGATTGATATTCTGGAGTCTATTTTAGGAAAGAAAGCAAAGATAAAAAGGCTAGATAAACCAAAGGAAGATGTAAACATAACATTCGCAGATATAAACAAAGCTAAAAAGCTATTAGGATATACGCCTAAAGTAGATATTAAAGAAGGAGTCAGGATATTTGTAGAATGGTTTAAAAAGAATAAGAGTATCTCCAACAGTAAATGAAGATAACAATCAAATCAGGGAATATAAGCGCAGAAGCAGAGCTTTACAATAACAAAACAGCTAAAAGTGTTTATGAAATATTGCCGATAGAAGCAAACGCTCAGACATGGGGAGATGAGGTCTATTTTGAGATTCCTACCCACGTAGATTTAGACGAAAGCGCAAAAGAAGTTGTTGAGCTTGGCGAACTCGGGTTTTGGCCAGAGGGAGACTGCTTTTGCATATTTTTCGGAAAGACCCCTGTATCAAGAGGAAACGAAATCAGGCCGGCAAGCAAGGTTAATGTTTTCGGGAAGGTAATTGGAGACCCAAAGATATTCAAAAAAGTAAAAGATGGAGATACAATAATTATACAAAAATGAAAACGCAGCTGACATCATTAGAGATTCATTACCTTGTAAAAGAGCTTGAAGAGCTAATAGAAGGCAAAATAGACAAAATATACCAGCCCTCTAAGGAAGAGATTCTCCTGCAGTTCCACCTGCCAAATAAAGGCAGGAAGATTCTAAAGATTCCAGTAGGCAAAGTGCCTTATCTTACCGAAGAGAAAGAAGAGCAGCAGGAGCCCCCAAGCTTCTGCATGCAGATGAGAAAGCACATAGGAAATGCAAGGCTCAGAAAAATAGAGCAGAAAGAGTCTGAAAGGATTATCGAGTTTGAATTTGAGAAAAAAGAAGGCATAAAGAAACTATACGTTGAGCTGTTCAGCAAAGGGAATGTAATCCTGACCGATGATAAGAATATAATTATAATGGCGCTTCAAAGGCAGGAATTCAGGGACAGAAGTGTAAAGCCGAAAGAAGAGTACAAATATCCAAGAAAAGAACTTAACTTTTTCGAGCTGAAAGAAGATGACCTCTTTACATTGATAAGGAATTCTAAAAAAGACTCTATTGTCACATGTCTGGCAGTAGATCTTGGCCTAGGCGGAACTTATGCTGAAGAAGCCTGCCTTATTTCTGGAATTAGCAAATACAATATGCCGGAAGAATTTGGCGAAGCAGAAGCAAAGAGCCTATTAGATGCTATAGTCAGCCTCACAAAGCAGGAATTAGACCCTCAGATAGTAAAAGATGGTCAGAAAGTAGTTGACATTGTCCCATTTAGGATGAAAGTCTATGAAACTCTGGAGAATCAGCCTTCAAGCTCTTTCAATGAAGCGCTTAACAAGCACCTTAATCAAGGCTCAAAAGAGGCAAAAAGCCCTTATGAAAGGCAGATTCAGAAGATAAAGGACATAATAGAAAGGCAAAGGACCCATATAAAGGGAATGGAAGAGTCTGAAGAAAACCAGAGAAAGCTGGCAGAAATAATTTACGAGAATTATGGCACCATAAATGAGGTTATTACAGAAGTCAATAAAGCATCAAAAAAGTATTCATGGGAAGAAATAAAAGAGAAATTAACTGGGCATAAGATAGTAAAAGAGATTGATGCAAAGGAGAAGAAAGTGGTTCTTGAGTTCAACTAGGTTTTCTAGCGACTATCCCCATTCCAGAAAAAAAAGGGAGGAAAGTACCGCAGAATTTAGAAAACCAATCTGGCCCCTTAAACCCTATATTTAGTATCTTTAAGTTTCTCTTTTTTAGATAGTCAATAATATCGAACTGGTTGGCCAAATAAACCGCATCAAAGTCTCCTCCATTATCTGCTTTAGAGGTTAATTCTGGTCCCACATAAATGAACGAAGGGAAGAGCATTTTTTTGAAACTCATAAATAGACTATAAAAGAATAGTTTAAACTGACTAAAATAAGTGGGAGCAAGAGGAGGCCTTTTCTGAAACCTGATTATATCCAACAATGGCTGAATAGGCGAGAAGTGATTCCCAGTGACTATTATTAACAGCCCTCCCCTCTTTAACACTCTGATAGATTCGTCCAACCACTTTGGAACATCAGGTATATGTTCAATTACATCTGTGGAGGTAACAACATCAATAGAACGAGTATTAAACGGCAGGCTTAAAGAGTCCGCTACTTTATAGACTAGATTTTTCCGGCTAAAATGGCCTCTCGCATAGCTTATGAACTTATTAGAAACATCTGTCCCTAAGAAAGATAATTTAGGGTATTTCCTACTCAAAAGAAAAGTAGTATATCCGTCTCCGCAACCAAGCTCTAATACCCGGGAGGCAGATTTGGATTGCGCAAGATACTTTCCTAGGAAATAGGTATAATAGTTAAAATATCCCCCTCTTTTCTTATTAAGGTGATTAAGATACCCGCTAGAGGAGTTATAATATTTGTCCATTAATCCCTTCAGTCTTTTAGTTGGCGTTATTCCCTCCATATTCTGCTTATTAAGATTGATTTAGATTTAAATAACTTACCGTAAGCTTTTTAAATCGACGTATACTTCTAGCCTTTGGACGGTCCTAGGGGCTTGGATCACCCGTTCCCATTTCGAACACGGAAGTTAAGCAAGCCTCCGTACCAGCGAGTACTGCACTATGTGGGAAACCTGGTAAGCTGTCCCCCTTTATAATCCTAACAATTATTCTTAAACATACAAAATTATTTAAAGACCCATAATTCTTCAAGTCTCCATATGAAGATTGCAGTTATAGGCACGGGCTATGTTGGCTTAGTTGCAGGAACATGTCTTGCTGATATGGGCAATGATGTAATCTGTGTAGATATAGACAAAAAGAAAGTTGATTTTCTTAACCAAGGCCATGTCCCAATTTATGAACCTGGATTGGATGACATGCTAAAGAGAAACCGTGAAGAAGAAAGGATAAAGTTCACAACAGATATCCAGTCAGCAATAAGGGAATCGACTGCAATATTCATTGCAGTAGGAACTCCCCCAGGCAAAGACCATGAAGCAGATCTTTCTGCAGTAAAGGCTGTTGCAAAGAAGATAGGGGAGTCTATGGACAGCTACAAAGTGATTATAGATAAGAGTACTGTCCCTGTTGGCACAGCAGACATGGTAGAATCAATTATCAAGGGGAACCAAAAAGAACCTGTTCCATTCGATGTTGTGTCAAATCCTGAATTCTTAAGGGAGGGTGAAGCAATTGGAGATTTCAGCAACCCTGACAGAATCGTGATAGGAACAAGCTCTGACAGGGCAAAAGAGCTTATGGAAGACTTATATGATGGAGTAGCCAGGACAGGAAAGCCAATCATATTTACGGATATCAAGAGTGCAGAGATGATAAAATATGCAAGCAATGCGATGCTTGCGACAAGAATCTCATTTATGAATGAGGTTGCGCAACTTTGTGAGAAGGTAGGAGCTGATGTAAAGGCAGTTGCAAGAGGCATGGGTTATGACTCCAGGATTGGCCCAAGATTTTTGCAGGCAGGCGTAGGCTATGGTGGCTCATGCTTCCCAAAAGATGTTAAGGCCTTCATGCACACTATGAAGGAAAACGGAGTTAACGCAACATTGCTCGAAGCTGTTGAAAAAATCAATGCTCATCAAAAAAAGTCTCTGTTGCCTAAGGTTAAAAAGCTTGTTCCAGACTTAAATGGCAAGAAAGTTGCTGTCTGGGGCCTTGCATTCAAGCCGAAGACAGATGATATGAGGGAAGCCCCTTCAATCGTGGTAATTGAGCAGCTGCAAAAAGAAGGTGCAACGATTGCTGCCTTTGACCCTGAGGCAGAAGAAACTGCAAAAAAGATGCTGAAAGATATCGAATATGTAAAAACGCCTTACGAAGCACTGCAAGGTGCAGATGCCTTAGTCATTGTGACTGAATGGAATGTATTCAGGGACCTTGATAAGCAGAGAATGAAAAAACTTATGAAGGGTCCTAATATAATAGACGGAAGGAATGTTTATAGCCCTGAAGAAATGAGAAAAGAAGGGTTCAATTATATAGGCGTAGGAAGAGCTTAATTTCAATATGAAAGCAATAATTCTTGCTGGAGGCAAGGGAACAAGATTAAGGCCTCTGACTTATGAAACTCCTAAAGCACTGATTCTTGTCCAGGGAAAGACTTTAACCGAACACGTTATTGATGTTCTTAAAAAGCTTAATATCGATGAAATAATTCTAAGCGTAGGGTATATGGCCGACAAAATCAAGGCTTACTTTGGGGATGGCTCTAGATTCAATCTCAAAATAAGCTATGCTGTAGAAAAAGAGCCTTTAGGCACAGCAGGCCCGTTAATCCTTCACCCAAAGATAAATGAAACATTTGTCATGGTTAACGGTGATAATCTGTTTAATCTCGACTTTAAAGGAATGCTCAAGTTCCACAAAGAGAACAAAGCAACCGCAACTATAGCCCTGACAAAAGTAGAAGATGTATCTAAGTTTGGTGTTGCCAGGCTGGAAGGAGATAAAATTGCTGAGTTTATAGAAAAACCTAAAAAGGAGGAAGCTCCAAGCCATTATATCAACTCAGGATATTACATACTTGAGGCAGAATTGTTTGATATTGTAAAAGGAAAACCGTTTGCAATGATGGAAAAAGACGTTTTCCCAAAGCTGGCTAAAGAAGGAAGATTATTTGGATTCAAAGATGATGGCCAGTGGTTTGACACTGGAACTCATGAAAGCTACGAAAAAGTAAACAAAGAGTGGAAAGGTGCAAAATGAAAGCAATAATTCTATGCGCAGGTTACGCAACAAGACTCTATCCATTGACAAAGAATACGCCAAAGCCTCTGCTTGAGGTCAAGGGCAAGCCGATAGTTGAGCATATAATATCTAAAATAGAAGATATTTCTGAGATAGATGAGATATTTATAATAACCAACAATAAATTTTTCCAGCATTTCCTTGAATGGAACTCTAGTTTTGAATCAGAAAAGAAAGTGACTGTCGTAAATGACAAGACAATGTCCAACGATGACAGGCTTGGCTCTCTCGGAGATATAAGATTCGTTATAGAGAATCTAAATGTGAACAAGGATATCATGGTTGTTGCAGGAGACAACATATTTGAGTTCTCTCTGGGTCCAATGATGGATATTTACAGGGAGAAAGGAACGCCGGTTGTTGCCCTGTATGATGTACAGGATATTGAGCTTGCAAAGCATTATGGGATTGTGTCAGTTGATGAGGATGATAAGATAGTAGACTTCGAAGAGAAGCCAAAAGAACCAAAATCAACCCTGTCATCAACAGGGATATACATTTACCCAAAAGAAGCCGTAGACAAGCTGATAGAATTCACAAAAACTCATGACGCTGACAAGGCAGGCAGTTTTCTTGAATGGCTTTATAAGCACGATGATATATTCTGCTATGTTACAGAAGAAAAATGGTTTGACATAGGCAACTTAGAGCAATTGGACAAGGCAAGGAATGAGTTTAATGGCTAAGAAAACAATACTGGTTACAGGCGGTGCAGGCTTCTTGGGAAGCCACTTGTGCGATGCATTGGTAAAAGAGAATAAAGTTATTTGTGTGGATAACTTCTTTACCGGGAATAAGAAGAATGTGGAGCACTTGATGAACAATCCTAATTTTAAGTGTGTTGATCATGATATAATTGAGCCTTTGTTTATCGAGGATGAAAAAATAGACCAAATCTATAATCTGGCATGTCCTGCCTCCCCAGTTCACTATCAGTTTAACGCTATAAGGACTATAAAGGCGAATATTCTAGGCACAATAAATATGCTAGGCATGGCCAAAAAGCATAAAGCCAGGATTCTGCAGGCATCTACATCCGAGGTTTATGGAGACCCTCTTGAGCACCCTCAGAAAGAAACTTACAGGGGGAATGTTAATCCAATTGGTATTAGGGCATGTTATGATGAAGGAAAGAGGTGCGCAGAAACATTAATGTTTGATTACCATAGGCAGAATAAAGTAGATATCCGAGTTATAAGGATTTTCAACACATATGGCCCTAGGATGGCAAGAAACGATGGGAGGGTTGTTTCTAACTTTATTACTCAGGCTATTGAAGGTAAAGATATAACCATTTATGGAGATGGAAAACAGACAAGAAGCTTTTGTTATGTTTCCGACCTGATTAATGGAATCATAAAGATGATGAACCAAGAAAAGACAGTAGGTCCTGTAAACCTAGGAAACCCTAAGGAATTCACTGTTCTGGAGCTTGCAGAGAAAGTAATCAAGTTGACAAATTCAAAATCAAAAATAGTTTTAAGACCATTGCCTGAGGACGACCCAGTACAAAGAAGGCCTGACATAAGCCTTGCTAAAAAGGAGCTTGGCTGGGAGCCTAGGATTCAGCTTGAGGAAGGGCTTAAGAAGACAATAGATTATTTTAAAGGAAACTCCTCTCAAAAATGAAAATTTGTATGTTAACTACTTCTTACCCCAGATTTGAGAGGGACTGGTGCGTTCCTTTCATACA
>CAYUUH010000024.1:0-9765 GCA_964447855.1 uncultured Methanosarcinales archaeon
CGGCTATATCATCGACCCTGACCTGGTCAAGATTGAACTGACCAAGGAATGGATTGACTCTGTTAAAAAGGATATGCCTGAGCTTGCTGAGGCTAAGCTGGAGAAGTTTACAAAAGAGCACGGTATTGACGCAACAACAGCTGAGATACTCTCCAAGGATAAGGCCCTTGCAATCATGTTTGAGAAGGTTGCTGCTGCAGTTAATCCTGACTTGGCTAGTAAATGGATTAGGCGCGAGTTGGCGCGTGTCCTGAATTACAATAAGAGGACACTTGATGAAGTTGAGCTGAACGAGACTCACCTGATTGACTTATTGACTTTAATTGATGAGAAGAAGATAACAGAGAAAGTCGGCCAGAGGATACTTGAGAAGCTGGTTGAGATGCCTTTTGATGTTAAGGAGTATGTTAATCGCGAGGGCTTAGGCGCTGTTTCTGACAAGGGCGAGCTTGAGAAGTTCTGCCTTGAAGCCATAAAAGAGAACGCAAAGGCAGTTGAAGAGTACAAGGCTGGAAAAGAGAAGGCACTGAACTTCATCGTGGGCTCAGTCATGAAGAAGACAAAAGGAAAGGCAAAGCCTGATGTTGCGCTGGAATTGTTGAAGAAGCTGATTTCTGCAAAAACATTATAAACCTGATTAGCTTATGTCCCATTATGAAAGCAGACGAGTTAATCCATATCCTTGCAAGAGGGTCAAAGAAAGAAAAAGATGCGCTTTATGCAGGCTTGCTTAAGAAGTATAACTCTGAGTTCGGAAGCAAGGACGCTCTTGAGATTGAAGACTTGATGGACTGGTTATATTCTGCTAGGTCATGGCGCAGCTTAATCAATATTGGAGACCTCTATGCAGTTAATGTTTTGCTTATGTCAGTATCCCATAAGTTTCAGTTTGATTCTGGGCCAGAGGTTCTCCTTCAAAAGATGATGATGCATGCTGAGCACTACTATACCCCTATGTTTTTCAAGCTTGCCCATAATATGCTGAAGCTTCTTAAGGATAAAAGCTACCTCAAGATGTTTGATGACAGGCAGTACTCTTCTTTCGGCGATATGCTCTTCCAGCTTGCAAGATACAATCTTGTAAGGGACATGCTAAAAGACCGCTTAAAGGATTTTAATGGGCAGGAAAAAGAAGTGCTTGCCAATATCATAAAGAAGGCGGAAGAGAAGCCACTCATCATGCTCAGAGAATTGAAGGGTGCAGCAGGGAAAGGCAGTAAGCGGATTCCATTGACTAAGATAAGCTATAAGGACTTTGATTTGGAAAAGAATGTTTGATTGGAAGAATATGGGGACGATTAGTAGGTTATCTTATTTTTTTTATAAAGTACTCAATAGAAATAGCCCTACCTCCAAGATTATGTACTTTATTTCTTAGCCGATTATCATTAGTGAGCAGCATATAGTCATTTTTGATGGTAGCTTCTGCAATTAAGGCATCTTTAGATTGCTTTTTTTTATTGCCGGGGTTCATATCCCTAATAAGCTGACCATCTCCAAGCTTAGAGAATCCCCACCTTGATAAACCAAATATAGTACTCTCTGTAGAGACAAGCTCAGGAGACATACTAGCCATGAATAAAGTCAATTTACCCCGTTTCTCGTTGTCTTTACAATTATTTACTTCATCAGATTGAATGTGAGTTATATAAAAATTGTATCCTCTCTTCTTTGCTTTCTCAACATCTTTTATTCCTATAACTCCATTAACAAACGCATCAAAAATATTTGTGTCTACCATAATCTTCTTGCTAGAGTTTACCTGTTTATTATCCAATACCAATTCAATATTTCTTAAGTCTCTCCTAAGACCTCCCGTATGGTCATCTAAAGCCTGACTAAGTAGACCACCAATAGCGATTAATACGAATCCAGGTACCATTAAAGGACGAGAATAATCTAGTATGTCTTTATTCCCAATAGAAATAACAACCATCAATGCAATGAAGCAGCCAATCCCAACAAACAATAGACCTACGCTTAACTTCCAAGCGAATTCCGAGACATTATATTTAGTTTTCTGTCTTAACTTAGTCAGCCAATGTTCTTCCACAAGAGCTTTAATCCTAACTTTATAACTCTCTCTTAGTGTTACTAATTCTTCAACATCAAATTTCACAAATTTTTCTAATCCCATATCTGAGTCTTTTTTGGATTCTCCCATCTACTCCAACACCTTCTTCACATCCGAGATTATCCTTGAATGGAATGTGTCGTTTGTTTCGCCTTCTCGCTTTTCAGAGCTGAAGACAGAGACTAACTGCTTGACAAGCTCAATCTCTTTTTCAACTGTCAAACCAGTAACCTTAATTTGCCCTGCATGCTCCTTAATAAGTGAAGCCTCTATATCCTCAACAGCATCAACATCAATCTTGACCTCTTCAAACTCAGTGGTCTTGAGCATGTAAGCGCTTTTCATCACAAAATAAGCGCCGCGGTCATAAAGTATTGAAAATATCTCCTTAAAGTCAATGTCAGAAACCTTGCCTGACTCTAAAACACCCTTTAAGCGGATAGTGACAATCGTGTTGTAGAACTCCTTTCCCTTTATGTCCTCAAGAATCTCAGACTTAATCTGCTCAGGCGTCTTGTGCGAGCATTCAACAATCACTTTATGCGTGTTGTATATCTGCACAGGCTCCCATACGCATGAATCTTCAGTAACAATGTAAAACCCTCCCCTGCCTAGATCCTCAATCTCCTTGAAGTTGTTAGGGAAAAGAGGGCCAGGATAGGCAATAACCCCATACCCTTCAAGATTAGCATTGGTGATTATATGCGGATGGCCTCCGGCATAATAGTCAAAGTTCTTTGGCAGTAAGGATAATGGATGGGAGTCAACCTTCTCAAGCGACTTAGGCTTAAGCTCAGTAAGAAGGGAATGAAACAAAAACACCTTATAGCCAGGCTCATTCTCAAGGTTGTCGCGAACTAATTGCTCATAGTAGCCTTTCTCTAAACCACCTTTCTTCCCCAATAAACCGACAATCTTGACCCCTGTCTTTGGGTCAACAGTGAACTTAAGCTTAAGCCTGCCATCAACCTCAGAGCCCTTTGCAACATTAGTAAAGAGCCCAGCCTTCTCAAGGACATCTATCATTGTCTTGCCAGATGGCGAAAAGTCATGAGACCCGGCAATGCCATAGACAGGAATTCCGGAATCCTTAAGCTCCTTAAACCTCTTGACAACAGTCTTTAAACCCTCAATCGCAGGAAGTGAAGTGTTAAACAAATCCCCTGCAATCAAGACAAAATCAACCTTTTTCTCAAGGCATATATCAACAGCTTTAGAAAAAGCGTCTAGGTTTGCGTCACGTAGCTTAGGGTCGCGCCATGCGCATATATGGCAGTCAGCAAAGTGAGCAAATTTCATAGGAAAAAGCAAATATAAAGAAGTTTATATTGGTTTTCAAATATCTGTTACTACTGGCAAGAGGATAAAATAGCAAGGTTTATAAACCCAAAGATATTAGCAAACCCCGGGGAATCAATTTGTATATTGAGCTAGACCAAGACACTGGAATTGAAAGGCTTAACAGCAAAATCGAGGTAATAACAGTAACGCCTTTTGATAATTTAGACCTGGTTGTGGAAAAGCACACTCAACATGTTACATCATCCTGGGTAAGAAGAAACACAGGACAAGCATTGGATTTCTACGCACAAACCGGAAAAGATATCCCAACAAACGACAGATACACTCTTTCTTACACATTTCAGCCAGGAAACATGACATTAGACAACAAACAAGTTCTTGGCGACAGGATTCACCCGTACAGAGACGAGCAAAGGTTTGAAAGCTTCCTGTATGCTGCTCTTGCAAACACACTAAGAAAGATACAAGATGCAGTAAAAGAAAAGAGCGCAAAAGCAAGAGTCAAGTTACATACTTCTAAATCATACGTTTCAGTTGAACAGGCAGTAGAAAGCTTGTATGACCCAAAGGTAATTGAAGAGATTAGACTTCAGCTAGAGGGGCAGGCATTGCTTGCACAAAATCAGTCAGAAAGAGAAAAATTCCTCAAACAATCTAAACTCCCGGAAAAAGAACTAGTTCCTTTTGTTTCTGTTGCTACGCGACTCGGCTAGTCCTGTCGTGCTGTATAGTCTCTACTACTCTCTCAACTTCTCTTGCGGCTTTGGCCCTTAGCAGATTAAGCTCATTGGTAAGCTCGTTTATCGTCTTAATCTCTGAAAGCTCAATAACCTCTTCTTTTCCTATATTCTCAGCACCAGCTACAATATATTTGAACAACGTAACAAGCTGCTGAAGCTCGTCAACTTTTCTTCTTCTTACCTCTTCCCTTAGTCCTGAGTAAGCGCTAAGCGTATGAGACTCTGAAAACCCTTCAACTTCCTGGGCAAGCTTTGCAAAAGCCTCAAGCTCCGGGTTTACAAGCTCCATTATATCTTTAGTAGCAATCTCATGAAGCTGCTTTAATTCTCCATAGAGCTCCCTGATGTTAGCAACCATGGCCTCGATTCTTGCCCTTTCCTGGCCTTTTATCTCCTCAAGCAGGCTGAGGATTTCTTTCTCTTCCCAAAGCACGACCTTCTCATCCTGCTCATCAATCTTGATAAGGCCTTCTGAAGCTTTCTTGATTCCATCTAAATCCTCAACACATAGCCTTATTGCCCTAAGGACCCTTTTTTGGAGCCATGACCAGTTGTCATCGTCAATAGACTCTATCTTGTTGAGGTCATCCTGCAGAAACCCGATATGGGTCTCAAAGTTCCTGAAACTCTTTTCAGAAGCAATAAAGAACTTGTCAAGCATGCTCTTAAGATGCGTGCACTTGGTCATACCTCTGCCTAGGTGTGTGAGCGCATACTTGTATTCTTCTAACCTGTGAAGCGGCATAATAATAACCTGAGAAACGCATTATATAAACTTTTCGCCTATTCACTACTTATCCCGGAAAAAGAGCTTTTGACCTTCTTCTCTCCTTTGGCGGCAAAATCACTGAAAAGAGGAATCTTCACAGGCATCGCAAACTTGGAAAAGTTAGACGTGACAATAGCCTCGCCTTTGTCAAGAGCAGCAATATTACGAGCATCCTCGCTTAAGTCCTGGGAAGCAGACTCGATTATTGCCTGCCTTTCAGCAGCCATCTCAATCCCAAGGATAATCTTTGTGTTCATGTTAGCTAGAATCTGGCGGGGAATAAGCGAAGGAAGCTGTGTAATAGCAATCAAGCCGACATTGAACTTTCGGCCCTCGCGCGCAACAGTAGAGAAGATATTGGAGCCCTTCTCAAGGACCTCTTTGCCTAAAACTCTAGGAGCTTCCTCAAGAACAACCGAGATGATTGGCTTGTCCTTAAGAGTGCCCTTAATCTTGTAGCCCTTATATTTTGAAAGGATTTCAGTCACAACAAGGCTTCCAATCAGAATCTCAACAGCGCCTGAAAAATTGGATGTATCAACAATCACAGTCTTTCCGTTCTCAAGCTCAGCGCAGATGTCAGATACTGTCGTTGCGCCAGCCTGAAGGTCAAAGACTCCGTTGCAGAATAATTGGTTTGAACTGAACTCAAGGTCAAGGATGTTAAGAATCCTGCGCCTGATAACTCCGATAGTTGCCTCGTTAAATCCTTCAACTGGCTTTTCAAGTATAACAGACTCAATCCATGACTTCCCGTATTTGCGGTAAAAGGCGCTTAAAGCCTCTTTCTGCGCAGGGCTCCAGTCAACAGAGCCGTTAAAGTGAGATGGCTTTATGCATTCAAGGTTAATCTTAAGCGTCCTGCACCCAGGAGGGACATTCTTGGGAGTGTAATAGATAACATTGCTCTTTGAAGGATGGTCCTTTAGGCCAAGCTTGTTGCGGCCGTAATACTCGTCGTGAGGGTCAAGGACAAGCATCCCGCAGTAATCCTTGTCAAGCGAATCCCATAAGATGCATGATACTAAATTAGATTTTCCGCGGCCAGTTGTAGCAGGGATAAGTACATGATGGGAAAGCACAAGAGACCCGTCAAGATAGATAGGAGCGTCAATCACCTTGCTTCCGGAGCGCAATTTACCGACAAAAAGAGGATTTGAAGGCGTTGTCAAAAAGCTAAGGTCATTCTTGTCAAGCTCGCGGACATCAGAAAAGAAATTAGGAAGCATCTTGCACACAGCAACATCCTTGCTTTTGATTGTAGCCAGATTCTTAAGAAATGCAAGAGTGTAATTACGGAGAGAAGCGTCCATGAACTCAAGGTCAGTCCCTTCCTCAAGCTTCATCCCTGAGACAAGCTCAAGGTTCTGCTGCGACAGTTGAGACCCGTAAACAAGGTCATAAGCCTGAAGGAGGATTTTTCCGTCAGGCATATCTGCAATAAGAAGCTCTCCAAGCTCAATCCCGACGCCAGCCTTCTGCCTGGCAAGAATCTTTCCATATCCCCCAGAAATTACCTGGCCCTTGATCATCTTTGCCTTTTCTCGAATTCAAGTACAGTGTCAATCTCCCCCCTGGAGATTGCGCAGCCGTTGAGCTTGACTCCCCACAGGATAGCGTCAAGCAAAGTCTGCTTTGGCTCAGGAACTTTAAGCACGTAATCATCAAGCATGCCAAGCTCATAAGCGCGGGTAGCAAGCTCAGCAGACCTCAAAAGCTGGATGTCTTTTGTGAACTCTGAAATCTTATTAAGGTTTTCCCTGTCAACCTCAATCTCAGTGTGCATAGTCTTTTCAAGCACCTTGATAAGCCTGTCAGGCGCCTCAATCAAAAGCCTTGCGCTTCTTTCGTCTACAACAAACACATTTGAGCCAAGGAACTTGCAGGCAGCTATACCTGACATTTCGCCGTAATGGAAAAGGGTAAGCCAGTGCCCCCGTGCCTTGAAGCACTGGTTTGCAATGCTTAGCATCTCAGCAGCAGGCTCCTTGACTTTTGGGTTGTCAAGAACCTCTATAACCCCTTGCTCAATATACCTGAGAACCTGCAGTGCCTCGAACTTGAACTTCTTTGTCTGAAGAGGCCTGTCAACAAGCTCCTTTTTTATGCCTGCTGTGATATAGAACGCCCCGTCAAAACCTTCCTTGAGCCTTTTCAGCACAGGAAGAAGGTTGTTCATTGTAAGGCTTATGATAGGCCCCGAGTCAAACACAATTGAATTTATCATTTAAAGAGCTCCCTTGCAAACTTTATCCTGTCTATGACGCTTATGCTTTCTACATCACTAAGGTTAGTCTTTCCGACATAATTGGCAAGCTCCCACTGCGATATTCCAAGAATCTCTGCAGCACGCCCGATAGAGACTCCATGCTCGTGCAGCTTAGAGCCTTTCTTGATCTGCGCCTGGTTGATTACCTCTTCAATGTACATCTCGACTTTCCTGTCAAGCTTTGAGATTGTGGAGAATATTGTCTTGATAACCCTCCTGTAATTGTCATCCTTCCCCTTATCAAGGAAAGTCTTAGCATTGGAAAGCATATCCATAAACTTGCTGTAGTCAATAAGCCCGAGGTTCCTTTCCATAATCTTTGAGAGCGCGTAAATCAGGATTGCAACAGAGATAGAGTCCTCGTCCTGGAATATCGTTGCGTTGTGTATTGTGTGGTTGCTGAGTTTCCTTATCTCAAGAACATCAGCCTCTTCCTTTGTCTCGAGTATTGCGATAACTCCCGATAATATAGAAATAATATCCTTCTTGACTGTCTCTTCCATACAGAAAAAATAAGCTTGATTTTATATAAATCTTTCGACCTTCAAAAAGCATAAAGTATTTATATTACCTTTTCATCTGAACTTTTGGGTGTTTGGATGATAAATTTGATGAAAACGTTCATTAATAAGCTTCTCAGTAATATTTTCAACAAGAAAAAGCACTTCAAGCTCGGCCTCTACGGTCCGCCAAACGGCGGAAAGACAACCTTGGCAAACAAGATATGCCAGGACTGGCTTGGGGAAGACATGGGTTCTGTTTCTAACATAGCTCACGAGACAAGAGAAATCCAGATTAAGGAGCAGATTAACATCAAGAGCAACGGAAAAGAGCTCTCATTCAACCTTGTTGACACCCCCGGAATCGCGACAAAGATTGACTATGAAGATTTCATCAAGGCAGGAATGAAGGAAGTTGACGCAAAGAAGCGCGCAAAAGAGGCAACCAAAGGAGTCATCGATTCAATCAAGTGGCTTGATGACATGGACTGCGTCGTTGTTGTCCTTGATTCCACAAAAGACCCTTATTCGCAGGTTAACATAACTATAATCGGAAACCTTGCGGCAAGGGAAATCCCGGTCCTGATAGTAGCCAACAAGGTAGACCTCAAGAAGTCAAAGATAAAGAAGCTTCAGGCAGCGTTCCCGCAGTATGAGGTTATAGGGATATCAGCGAAATACGGAAAAAACATGGACAAGTTTTACGAAGCTCTGTTCACATTGTCAGGATAAAAAAAGAGGAATACGAGAAAATGACTGCATTAACACTTCAGTTTATACCGTACCAGGAGATAGAAGACCTTGGCAGTGCGCGCAGGGTAAAGAAGCTATTGGACATAGCAAAAGAGAACAAGATTATACTTCTTGAGGGCAGATTAAAGAAAGAGGAAGAGGCTGACCTAATTGCGATAACGATGGAGGAGATTGACCAGAAGTTCAAGGGAATTGAGCTTGCAGTCATAAATCCATCACCGAAGGACGATAGCCTGATAAAGAAGGCGAAAAATACATTTGTGAATGCAGTCCTTGGAGACCGGGTTGGCTTGACAATAATAGGCCCTGCTACTGTGGTCAAAGAGATAAAGAAAAATCCTGATAAGATAGAGCTTTTGACCATGGAAGCCAAGAAGAAAAAGAGAAAGTAAAATGCCTCATCAATGCGTAAGGTGCAGTAAATTCTACGATGATGGAGCAGAGGAAATTCTAAAGGGTTGTTCCTGCGGCGGAAAGTTATTCTTCTACATAAGAAAGGACAAGATGAAGAAGGCCCAGGAGGCCGAAGAGGTTGCAAAGCTTACTGACAAGGACAGGGAGCAGATTGAAAAAGATGTCTTTGAGATGGTCGGCTCGGAGATTGACGAAGACAAGCCAGTAGTATTGGATATGGAGGCTGTAAGGGTCGTCAAGCCAGGAAAGTACGAGCTGGATTTAGTAAGCCTGTTCAAGAAAGAGCCTTTGGTTGTCAAGCTGGAAGAGGGAAAGTATATGATTGACGTTGTGGAAAGCTTCAACCAGATGGGAAAGAAGGATAAAGACAAGGAAAAGGATTAGTCAAGATTAATTCTGTAGAAGGTATAATTAACATTAGACTCGCTGTAAGTTATGTAAGGCTCAAGAGCAAATTTCTCATGAATCTTTGCGCAAGTCTTGGATTTCCAACTGCAGGACATGCCTTCATAGAAAAGAAAGCAAGTAGTATCATTTAATTCTTTTAAGATATCCGGGTCAGATGCCGGTATGAATGCATTCATAACCCTGAAATTGGTTGAAGAGGCAATTGTTTCAGTGTCTCCCGCAATGATAATACACTCGCTTGGAACATCATCCTTGATAAGTTCTGGAACTCGTGTCTCGATAATGGCATAAGGGTCATAAACTACAGCATTAGATACGGAGATATAGAATGAGCCTAGAACAACAATGGCAATTAAAAGATTCCATCTCCTGAAATTATGGTCCAGGAAGCCAATAAAATAAGAGCAGAACAGGATTATGCCTAACATCGGTACCAGATAAAATCTGGTGTTCATCCCGGCAAACTGGTGAGGGGTATAGAAGAAGAAATAAACCAGGGTCATCAAAAGGAATGGGAATAAGATATTATGAAATTG
>CAYUUH010000025.1:0-3323 GCA_964447855.1 uncultured Methanosarcinales archaeon
ACTAAGGGACAAGGCCCTCAACCTTGCGCATTTGGCCACTCTGCCACCCCCGCGTGGAGCAGCAGTTACTTCGCAATACTCGTTTCTAACTCATCAAGCTGTTCCTTGAAGAGCTTTGAAGCCTCTAAAACAAGCTTCTTAGGGTCAAGCTGGCCCCATGATTCAACGTAAAATATGAATTCTGTGCTGTCATAGTTTAGCTTTATTCCCTCATCAATATCAACACATGCCTCACAAAGGTGGCATGTCATAAGCTTGTCTTTATTTACGGTAAGTTTTCCTTCTTTAAGCTCAAATATGTTTACTGGGCATGCTTCTACGACAGCCTCTGGCTTTTTTACATTGCCTATTTCTATTGAAGGCTTGTATTTGTAATAAACTAATCCCGGGCTCCACTTCATATGGTCTTTGCCCTGGCCAAGCATTGCTGTTGCCTCTATCTCTACATCCTGGCCCTTAAGCAGCTTGACTATTGGTGTTTTTGGATAAACTGGCTTTATTGCAGTATCCTTTGATTTGATATCTGAAGCATAAACCGTTGCAGGCCCCTTTGCTTTTAGGGTCATCTTAACCTGGCACCTTGCGCATCCTTCTCCCTTGCACTTGCATGCTGAAGGAAGGTTGTATGACTTGAGGTCTGTTGTTAGCGATACCAAACCCAGCCTGTGCGCAACCATCTCATCATATAGTATTGAGTTATTCTTTCTTATTTCAACGTCTTCTATGGCCATTACAGGAACTTCTTCTATCATCAATCTTCGCAAAGCATTTGCAAAAGCTGGCTTAACTCCTTTAAGGATAAAAGATAACTTCCCAGCTTCCTTGTCCTTATCAAGCATTCGTATTTCCATCTTATACTCTTCTGCCCCTCCTTGCGTCTTTTTTCCTGCAGCCATCGTGAGGCATCGGGGTTACGTCTTCTATTATTCCTATTCTTAGCCCCATTCTTGATAATGCTCTTACAGCAGCCTGTGCTCCTGGTCCTGGGTTGTTTGGCCCGTTGTGGCCTCCAGGAGCCCTTATCTTGACATGAATAGCATTAATTCCTTTTTCCAAAGCTGTTTCTGCTGCTTTCTTTGCTGCAGTCATAGCAGCTGTTGGCGAGGACTCCATTCGGTCTGACTTTACAACCATTCCTCCAGAAGCCTTTGCCAAGGTTTCTGTTCCAGTTATATCAGTAATATGGATTATCGTATTGTTATAAGAGGCGAATATATGTGCTATTCCCCATCTTGTTGTGTCTCTCATTTTTATTCCTCAGAGCCTTCTGAATCCTCAGATTCTTCTGGCTGTTCCTTTGGCTCCTTGTTTTCTCTCTTAGCCTCTGGCTTTTCAACCGGCTTAGCTTTTTTCTTAGGAGCTTTCTTTTTTTGGTCTTTTGCCTCTTCTTTCTTCTCTGCAGGCTTTTCTGGCACAGCCCTCTCAGGGTGGTCGGGATTTGCGAGCGAAGAGTTTGGCTTGAAGATTATGCTTGACTCTTCTTCAACCTTGACTAGATAAGAAGGCATTGTAACATTCTTTCCGCCAACGAAAACATGGTGGTGAACTATAAACTGCCTTGCCTGGTTTACTGAGTGAGCCATATTCTTCTTAAATAATAATGTTTGAAGGCGCCTGTTCATCACGTCTTTAATCTTTATTGTAAGTACATCTTCCAGCTTTCCTTCTGCGCCAAGAAGACCTAATAATCTTAATCTTGATAATAGCTGCCCTATCTCAACTTCTGCTTGCTTATCGTGAATTTTTGTCAGCCTTTTTGCCTGAGCATAGAAATTCTTAAGGATAGAGTTCATCTTCCATATCTCTTCCTTGTTTTTCAGGCCAAACTCTCTAAGGAGAACTCTCTCTTCCTCAATCCTTGCTTTCTGCCATGGATGAGATGGAGGATAAAACTTATTCTTTTGCTTCTTTATGTCTCCCATTTTTATACCCTGCCCGCCTTAGCTCCTGATTTTTTCTTGACTCCAAGAGAAACCTTTCCTTTGTTCTTTCTGAAGTTTGATTTTGTCCTCTGGCCTCTGGAAGGCAATCCTGCAGCATGCCTTGAGCCGCGGTAACTTCTTATCTTCATAAGCATCTTGATGTCATTTTCTTTATAGAATTTCAAGTCACCTGTTAGAAGGTGCTTTGATGTGCCGTCTTCAACGTCTTTTCTTCTGTTAAGCATCCAGTCAGGGAACTTAAACTTCGAAGGATTCTCTATAATCTCGCTAAGCTTCTTTGCCTCTTCGTTTGTAAGGTCTCCTGCTCTTTTTGTTCCGTCTACTCCTGAAACGTTGCATACCGCATTTGAGAACATAAAGCTAACGCCAGTAATCTTTCTAAGAGCCTGCAAAATAGACTTGTTACCGTCTAAATCGGTGTTTGCTATGCGCACGATGTGCCTGAATTCTTTTGTTTCTGCCATTTTATGTTTATTATGTCTATTCTCAACATTCACGAGTATAATATAGCTAAAGAATTCTAAATAAGAACCCTATATCGCTATTAACTCGGGTGTTATTGCTGGAAACATCAGCTGATTTATAAAGGTTATGATGGGTTATTACATACACTGTGTGTATATACATACATTGTGTGTATTTGCTTAAGAGCATGGGTAAAATTTATAAGGCATCGAAAAACTCTAGTTGTTTAGTTGTAACGGCACAACAATATGGTGGCTGTGGTGTAACCTGGCAGCACAGAAGACTGTGGATCTTCTAGTCCGAGTTCAAATCTCGGCAGCTACCCTTTTATCTTCTAAAATGAATTATCTTAGTAGAAATATACGGCAAGATAAGGGCTACTGTATAAACCACCCCTATTATCATTGGCCTATGCGGCACAGTAAGCCCTGCTACCCGGATAAAGTGCGTTGCAAATGTCGGCATGTATACTAAAGATACTATTGCCAGAGCTATTATGAAAAGGCCTGCCATCACGTGGTGCTTTGTAGTGAGGTGCTCCATATCATGGATTATCAGGTCAAGGAATATTCCAATCCCAAGCCCAAGGATTGCTACAAATGTGTAGAGTACATTTCCAGAGAAAGAAATCATGAATGGGATTAGGATTAACGAAGCAATCATGTTTCCTATTATTGCTATTGCAAGGAAAAGCCAGAATACTGACTTATCAAGAAATTTTATGAAAGGAGACTTGGTCTCATGGGCTTTCTTGGATATCTCTGAAAGCCTGTTAATCTCTTCCAGGGTCCAGCCTTTTTTTATCAGCTTTTGGTGTAGATGCTTAGTCATTTTTCAGTATCGATGCCAGCTTTTTGAACTCAACAGCAGCAGGGCTGTGAGGGTGTGAGTGTAATACTGGCTTTTTCATTAATA
>CAYUUH010000025.1:3333-9610 GCA_964447855.1 uncultured Methanosarcinales archaeon
GATTCCCTTACACTCTTATCTTCAGGAATTATGCTTATGATTGGCTTGTTTATTACTGACTTGACCTGCACAAGCGGAACGTCATGACTCTTGCCCGTTACCTTGTTAAGAACAACTCCTGTAACAACAGAACCTAGTTCCTCTGCAATTGCGGCTGTCCTTGCAGCTTCGTTTATTGATACATGGTCCGGGTTAGTAACTATCAGTGTCTCGTCTGCGCTTTTCAGCACAGATGTCACTTCACTGCCAAGCCCTGCGCCCGTGTCTATCAGCACAACGTCTGCTTTTCCGACAAGGTTAAGCATTGCATTTCCAAGCTCTTGTGAAACATCGCCATCAAGAATCATTGCGCCGTTTCCCGGGATGAGGCTTATCCCGCTCTGGTGCTTGTAGATTGCATCCTCAATCTTCTTGTCACCTGCTAGAACATCATTAAGGCCGTGTATACTCTGGGGAAATCCAAGATGCAAACTAACATTGGGCTGGGATATGTTGCCGTCCACGACGAGAACTCTCAGACCAAGATTGCTTAAAGCAATGCCTAGATTAATGGATGTAGTGGTCTTTCCTGTACCTCCTTTTCCAGACGCTATAGCGATGAACTTAGTCATCTTTTTTACCAATAACTAAATTACCTATGTACCTTATAAATTCTTTTGTTTTATCGTAGTAAACTTCAAGCTTGTCTATGTCTATCTCAAGGGTTGAGCCATCATCAAACAAAGTGGTCATTGTAACATGGCGCCGGTATTCCTCTCTTTTAGTATAATCTGATTTTATTACCTTCCTGAGCATCATATAGAAATCAAGAGAGTCCTTTACATAGCTGTCAGGAAGCTTCTGCTGGAGAACCTCAACTTTCATCCCTGGGCTTGATGGAACTTCCTTGAGCTTGTTTTTCGATTTTAAGTGCATAAGAAGCGCCAATGCTCCGAAATCGTAAGTCTCTATGAGCCTCATGACAGTATTTCTTATAACATCTACTGTCCTTGTGTACTTTAGGCTTACGTAAATCAGGTGGTCTACTCGTCTAAGCTCGCTGCCTGCAGACTGCAGGTGCTCCTCTACTTCGGGGTCAATTTTAGCCATTTTAGATAGAATGCTCTTCTGGTAAGGGGTTCTCTTTTATTAATTTTGACATTAAGCTGACAAATTTCTTTGATTGTGAGAGATATCCTGCTATTTTTTCTGCAGATAGGGCCTTTATTTCATAGTTATCAGAGCATATTATGAGGCTTTCTTTTCTTGTAAACTCCACAGGGCTCCTCCTATGCTCAATCACGGTATCCTTTATTTCCTGCAAAAGGTCGATGTGAGACTTGTTTATCTTATGGCTCTCTGCCACTTTAGTGGTAAACATATGAAATTTAGAGTCGAAATTATCCCTGAAAACTGGGACTTTTTTAGCAAGCCTCTCGTGGTTGAGCAAGGCGCTCATAGAGTTTGTAAGGCTAAGAAACAGGTTGTCAACAACAGCCAGAAGAAGCCTCGAATCCTTTACAAGAGGGTAAGATTGGGTAAGAATGTGGTCAGCGGTTTTCAGCTTTTTCAGCGACTCTTCCTGTAGCTCTGCAACTTTATCCATAAGAATATAATAGATATAGAGTATAAAAAGGTTACTTCTTAAGTTCCATTATCGCTGCGGCAAGGTCTCCGCCATGGTCTTCTATTGCTGCTCTTGCTGTATCTTCATCAACACCAGTCTGCTCCATCACTGTCTTGATATCGTCCTCATTTATATCTGGAGTTGAATCGACTGACTCTTCCCTTTCTTCTCCAACAATCTGATAGGTCTGCTGGCCCATCATGTTTACTTTAGAAACAGAAGGGTTTGATATGATTATGTTTTTCTCAGGCGTCTTGATGATGACTTCAGTAGCTTCTATCTCTACCTGCTGGATGCCCATTCTCTTCATGGCCTGCTTCATCATCTTTGGGTTCATTCCAGGAAACATGGAAACACCTACAACCCGAAGAATGATGCGCCAAAAGTATAAAGAATTACCATCAATGCAATGACTGCAAGAGCAAGAACAATTATGTGGCCTGGCTTGAACTCAAGCTTTGACTTATACTCGTCAAAATATCTTACTAAGCCACCCATTCCAGACGGCATGCGCATTTTTTCTTGTGACATCTTTTACCTCAAAATTAATATTGTAGGGTTAGAATAAGCCACCTTTTGTAAGGACCTTAATAACCGCAACCTGTGCGATTGATGCCCTCTCTTAGCATTTAACTAAGCGTTGTTAAATTCAACTTGCACCGGCAAGGTCTATCCGTTTCACCCGTTCCAGCCAAAACGTCTGCCTGTTATCTCACTTCTGTCACCAGAAGCTTCAAGGCATCATCCTATTGATTGGTGGTCTCGTTTCTGTGATGTTGCCGCCCATTTCTGAGCCTCGCAAATGCGAGTTGCCTTAAGATGGTGGGTGGACTTTCCTCAGTTCAGTGCGAACCGTTAGCTAAGTACTAACCCTACTATGTCTGGTAATACTACCTCATTTATAAATTTAATGGATATATTAGACGAGAATCCGGATTATTTGGAAAAGACAAGAATCTTGGTTTCTTCTTTTCCCATCCAGATAGTTTTCTCAAGGCTTGTCTTAAATTTGTATTTCTCTGCATATTTCTTAAGCTCCTGCTCTGACCTTGCAATGAGGGTAACGCTGCCGTTGCTCTTCAGGATGAACTCAGCTTGGTAAAAGAATTCATTATAGATCTTTTCTATCTGCTTCTGGCTCACATTCTTTGAGACTGCAGGAGGATTTGTCACTATCCTGTCTATGCTTGCCTTGTCCATCTTGGAGTCAAGCCACTCTGTTTCAATCCTTGAGAAGTTTATCTGCTTGTCTATTCCTGCAATCTTGGCGTTTTTCTTTGTTGCGTCAACGAACCTGAACTGGCAGTCTACTGCATTTATATTTGGCTTCTTTTCAAAGGTAGCTTTTTTGTTAATATCTTCAAAAAATTTATCAAAATCAGTTCCATTGAAGCATTTCAGCTTGAGAAATGCAAGCCGGTCTTTTCTGAAATGGTTTGGAGAGAAGCTTGATGAGTAAAGCGCTGCCTCTATCGGGATTGTGCCTGACCCTGTGAACGGGTCTAGGAGAACTTCGTCTTTTTTGTAGCCAGAAATCCTCAGCAAAGAGTATGCAACTGTGCCTTTTATTGCTGAAGGGTGCGAGAAAACCTTGTATTCCCTTTTGCTTAAGTCAATGCCTGAAAAATCAATGCCAAAAAAGCAGTTATCTTCTGAGATAAAAACGTGGAACATAACATCAGGATTGTCAAGATTTACTTTTGGCTCATATTTGTGCTTCTTTTTTGCACAGTCTAGGATGATTCCTCCGACCTCTGCGTTTATTTCCTCGCTTGACATCAAGTCATTGTCAACCTTTGTGCAGCTAACCCTGAATGACTTGTCTTTGTCGAGCCAGCTGTCGAGGCTAACCTTTTCTATTATTTTCTTAATCAATGAGAAGAAATCATCATTATCTTTAAACTTAAAAGAATCAAACAATGAAATGACTCTTGTTATTGACTGAGATTTATAGCATAATGTGCACAAGTCAATCGGCTCAGAATCAAAAAGGACGCACGAATTCTTGATAATTGGCTTTGTGTTTTTTATTATCTCGCTTATCTCTTTAGAAGTTATGTCTTCTATGCCCTTGGAGGTTATAGCTAATGCTTTCATCATTCTTTTGCAATCTTGGCAGCAGCAACTACCTTGTCATCAGGCTCAAGCTTCATCAGCCTTACGCCCTGGGTGCTTCTTCCTATCACAGATATGCCTGAAGATGTTGTCCTTATCGCTATGCCGTTCTTGCTGATAAACACGATATCATCATCGTCTACTACTGAATTTATCCCGACTACCTTGCCGTTTCTCTCGCTGCAGATTATGTTTATGACTCCTGAGCCGCCTCTGCTGATAAGCCGATATTCTGATAGCTGGGTTCTCTTTCCATAGCCGTTTTCTGTGATTGTAAGAAGAGTATCATTATCGCCGCCTATAACAACTCCAACCACCTCATCCTGGTCCTTGAGCCTTATGCCTATAACTCCCTTGGCTGTGCGGCCCATGGGCCTTACGTCCTCTTCATGGAACTTTACAGCCATCCCATTCTTTGTTCCGATGATTATCTGCTTTGTGCCGTCAGTAAGCCTTACACCTATAAGCTGGTCTCCGTCCTCAAGCTCTACTGCCCTTATGCCGCCGTTTCTTGGCCTTGAGAACTCTGAAAGGTTTGATTTCTTTATCAGGCCGTTTTTTGTAACCATGACCAGGAACTGCTCAGGGTTGAATTCCCTTACAAGGATTGACGCAGTTACTTTCTCTTCATTTTGCAGGTTCAGCAGATTAACTATAGCTTTGCCTTTTGCCTGCCTAGAGCCCTCTGGAATATAATAGACTTTCAACCAGTGGACCTGGCCCTTGTCTGTAAAGAATAGAACATAACTGTGAGTGTTTGCAACGAATATATCTTCTATGAAATCCTCGTCTTTTGTTGTTGCTGCAATAACTCCTTTTCCGCCGCGGTTCTGCTGCTTGTACGTATCAATCGGCATCCTTTTGATGTATCCTGAATGAGTTATTGTGACTACCATCTCCTCTTCCTTAATCAGGTCTTCCATGTTAAGGTCTGTTGTTTCAATATCTATTATCTGCGTAAGTCTGCTGTCAGAATATTTGTCCTTGAGTTCCATGAGCTCTTTTTTTATTAAGTCAAGGACCTTTTGCTCAGAGCCAAGTATCGACTTTAACTCTTCTATAAGCCTGAGAAGTTCAGCATGGTCGCTCTTTATTTTTTCCTGCTCCATTGAAGCAAGCTTCTGCAGCTTCATATCTAGAATTGCCAAAGCCTGCTTTTCTGTTACGCTATAAACTTCCATCAGCCCTGATTTTGCTTCTGCTGCTGAAGAGCTTTCCTTAATCAGTTTTATCACAGGGTCTATGTTGTTTATTGCAACTATAAGGCCCTCGAGAATGTGCGCCTTGTCCTGCGCTTCAGTTAGTTCGAACTGAGTTCTTCTTTTTACAACTATCTTTCTGTATTCGATGTAGTTAAATATTATCTCTTTTAGGTTGAGCACCTGTGGCTGGTTGCCTACAAGAGCAAGCATTATCACTCCAAATGTAGTCTGAAGCTTTGAGTGCTTGTACAGCTGGTTAAGAACCACATCAGGATTGGCATCCTTCCTCAGCTCAATAACAATCCTCATTCCCTCACGATCGCTTTCATCTCTGATATCTGAGATGCCTTCAATCTTTTTGTCGTTGACCTGGTCTGCTATCTCTTCTATTGCCTGGGCTTTGTTTACCATGTATGGGATCTCTGTTACAATAAGCCTGTGGTCGTCTGTGGTTACCTTTGCACGGACAGTAAGCTTTCCTCTTCCTGTATTGTATGCATTTATTATCCCGTTTCTTCCGCAAATCAGGCCTCCTGTAGGGAAATCAGGGCCGACGACATAGTTCATCAGCTCTTTTATCGTTATTTCAGGATTATCAATCTGCGCAATTGTTGCATCAATAATCTCACCCATATTGTGAGGAGGAATGTTTGTTGCCATTCCAACTGCTATGCCTGAGCTTCCGTTAACCAATAGGTTAGGAACTTTTGAAGGAAGCGCTGTAGGCTCCTTTAAGCTGCCGTCAAAATTATCGACGAAGTCGACTGTGTCTTTCTCTATATCATGAAGCATCTCTTCCGCAAGCCTGTTAAGCCTTGCTTCAGTATAACGCATTGCTGCTGCATTATCACCATCAATAGAGCCGAAGTTTCCCTGGCCCTGTATCAATGGATATCTCATTGAGAATGGCTGTGTAAGCCTTACTAATGAGTCATAGACAGCAGAGTCTCCATGGGGGTGGAACTTACCAAGAACTTCTCCAACGATTCTTGCGGATTTCTTGAAGGGCTTGTTGTGGAACATGCCCATCTCGTTCATCGCATAAAGGATTCTCCTGTGGACTGGCTTTAAGCCATCTCTTGCATCTGGCAGTGCCCTTCCTACAATGACTGACATAGAATAGTCAAGATATGAAGATTTCATGATCTTCTCTATCTCTTTATTGATGATCCTGTCATATCCGGGCTTTTCTGATGGGTCTTGAGGCTCTTTAGAAGTAGCTGAAGGTGCTGTTGTGATTTCAGACTCTGAAACTGCCTCAGATATCGCTTCTTCTGCCTCTTCTGCTTCCATATCTTCAGCTTTCTGCTCAGCAATCTCTTTGTCTGCAATATTCTTCACATATTCTGATGCT
>CAYUUH010000026.1:0-9494 GCA_964447855.1 uncultured Methanosarcinales archaeon
TACATATATTCTTTCTTAAAAAAGATGGATTTTTTGCTTAGTCGGCAGAAGATGTTAGAAAAACCCGCATCCCAAACAAGAGAACCATTATCTAAATTAGCTAGTCCTGAAAATATCGCTTCTTGCCATACGGACATAATCGAGTATGTAACCCCATCTGAACAGGCGATTATTTCTGATATTCATGCTAACCTTGCAGCACTTTTAGCTGTTTTAGCTGACATAGATTCAAAAGGAATAGGAAGAATAGCCTCTTTAGGGGACGTTATCGGATATGGCCCTGACCCTGCAGAGTGCCTTCAGGAGCTTATTAACAGGGAGATTTCTTCTTTGGCAGGAAACCATGACCTTGCAGTTTTAGGCGAACTCGACCCAAATGAAATCCCAACAACCTCGGGAAACACAGTTGAGATTGATGCTGTTGGAAAACTTTCCATAAGGTGGACAAAAAAAGAGCTGGGCATTGGTGATAAGAATCGCCTTGAAACCTACCTTATGGGCATGAGCGAGGAAAAATGCACTAAAAACCCCAAGGTAACCTATGTGCACGGCTCTCCTGAGAACCCATTCACAGTTTATTTAGTTCATCCTCAGAACCCTCATGCTTCTGAGTTTAGCAAGAACTTAGGTAAAAATGAAACAGAGAGGATTCTGTCTGACCCGATACCTAGGCTAGTTGCTTGCGGCCACAGCCACAGGCCTGACCTGATTGTCCCGGGATATAGGATTTACACCAAGGAAGATTTAGAGCACGGCGTAGAAATAGAACTCCCAGCCATACTCAATGTTTGCTCAGTTGGCCAGCCAAGGGACAGAGACCCAAGGGCAGCTTATGCTATTGTAAGAACGGTTCCTTATCAGAATAATGGCCATGTCTCTTACAGGGTTTTTGTACAGATAGTAAGGGTTGAGTATGATGTTGAGTCAACTGTGAAAAGGCTAATGAAGAAATGCGAGCCTGAATATGCCGATTATATTGCATCAAGGCTACGCGAAGGCCGCTAGAGCTTAAACAGATATTTCTTTAGGTCAACTTTGTTGTTGTTTATCACAATTCCTTCTTTTTTTAGAATTCTTAGTTTCTCTTTATTATTCTTCTTTCCCTTGTATCCACCTAAAGAACCGTCAGAATTAATCACCCTATGGCAAGGGATAATTAGTGGAGTTCTGTTATTCTTCAAGGCAGTCCCTACGGCGCGGTAAGCCTTAGTTTTCATTGCTTTTGCTATTTCTTTATATGTCGTGACTCTGCCTTTTGGAACTCGACAACATCGACGGAGGATGGCTTTTTGGAACTCGGTTACCATTGCTTTACACCAGCTTTACAAAATATATAAACCGATTATGATTTATAAAACTAATGGAGGTATAGACGGAAAATGAAAGAAAAACTAAGGCAATTACCAGACGCCGAGCCATAGGATTCACTATTGCCTAGCTTCAGCATTTAATATCTCCTTTAGCCTTGTAAGCAAGATTAAGGTTATCCTTTAGAGGAGTAGAACTTGGGTCGATAGCTAGTCCTTTCTGGTATTCTTCAATAGCATCGCAATACCTGCCAAGCTTATGGTATATCACCGCTAAATTATTGTAGGCTTCCACCAGTCTTGGGTCAATCCTGATAGCTGTCTTATGCTCTTCAATGGCTATTTCAATTCTCCCCTGTTCCTCATAAACTATGCCTAGGTTTGTATGGACCTTGGCATAATTAGGGTCAAGAGCTATTGCCTTTTGGTACGCTTCTACAGCCAAGTCTAGTTTTCCTTGATGGAAATAATTAACCCCTAGATTGTAATATGCAGAATCATAGTTAGGATTTAGGCTTACCGCAATTTTATACTCTTCAATGGCAAGCTCTTTTTTCCCCTGGTTGTCATACACAATCCCTAAGTTATTGTGGGCTAATGCGCTATCTGGAGACTGCTGAACTGTCTTTGACCACAAAGCCATGGAATTCCTCCAGTCTTTGTTTCTTGATAAAGTTAGTGAGGTGTATCCTGCAATAAGCAGAACAAATAACACAATCAACCCGATTCTGATATGCTTAACCCTATTAGCCTTAGGTGTTAGGTTGTAATAATGATTAAATGCAAAGGAGAGGAGAAAACAAAAAGCAAAGGATGGAATGTAAAGGTACCTCTCAACCATGATGACTGACTGAGGGATGATGTTCGAAACAGGAGACAATCCGATAAAGAACCAGCCTATGCAAAAAGATAGCCAGGGATACTTCTTAAATCCGATTATGGCAGTAGCCACTAACAATAGTATCAAGGCTATCGCAAGTATTATCTCCAAATCAAATACTGATTGTGCAGTTATTGCTTTAGCTGTAATGTCAGGATTAACATAAGACAAAATGCCTTTTGAGATTGTATGGTTAAGGTTTAGGTTTAGGGGCCAAATAAGCGCCAGTATATATTTGACGAAAGCCTTAGTCATAGTAAGCATCGTAAGGTAGAAGCTGTTGGCAAAGTAAGCTCCTCTGCTTCCAATATCCAAGACAACCACCCTGATGAATACATAAAACAATGCGCCTATGAAATATGGTGAGTATGCCTTGACCCTTTTAATCATGGCTTCTCCCTTCGCCTTATTGAAACAGAGGCTATGTAACGCAATTAATAACGGCAATGTTAAGGTCATCTCATATGTAAAGAAAGCTATGAGTGCACTTGTGACTGAAGAAACATAGAGCACCTTCTTACTATAGGTATTAGACTGCGCCCTTAGGTATAAGTAGAATGAAGCAAAGAAGAATGCAGTGCCAATGGTATCAAAGCTCGCAGTTATAGCAGTGACTGCCTCAGTGTGGATTGGATGAGTCCCGAAAATAAGGGCTGATACAAATGCAGCAAGGTCCTTCTTGGTTATCTCAGCAACAATAAGATAAACCAGGATAGTGCACGCTAGGTGGACTAGTATAGACTGGAAATGGTATCCAACAGGATTTAGCCCCCAGAGCTTATAGCTTATTGCATAGAAGACACTCCTCATTGGCCTGTAAACTCCCGGATGGTTGAAATGAACCAGTCCCTGGAAGAATTCAGGCAAGTTCTTCATACTCCTGGTTTCATGCCAGGTTAAGATAAAGTCCTGGTCGTCCCATATAAACTCATTAGGGAATATGTTTGAATAAGCAAAAAAAGTCAGGAGGATTATAATGATGATGTGTGATACTTTTGGATTTATCCTCATTATATAATCAAGGCGGGTCTTAATGTATATAAAATTATCTAGCTATCGACCTAATCTCTTCAATTAACAAAAAATTTAGAAAAAACTTCCTAACTTTGCCTTTTCAGTAGGAAACTTTAAATACCAGTTTATCCATTTACTAAAATAGTTCCTTGACGATAAAATCAGTACTTGACTTTACCAAAAGGAACTCTTTTTGTAAGGCTTAATACCTTGTTACTGAACTCTTTGCTGGCCATCTGAACTGGATTGCTGCCCTAATGCCTGATTAACTAATTCGTAGAACCTGTCTTTTTCTACCAATGTAGTATAGCCGCACCCCTGGCAGACCAGAGCTTTATGGCTGAATTCAGACGGAGGAAACACTCCTTCCTCATTAGGACGAGTATCTTTATCTGTAAAATAGCCCGGCTGCCACTTATGCGGTGCAGCATCTCTTCCGCAACCCTCACACTTAATGTCTAATGTCAATTTGTATTCTTGATCTCCCACTTTAATCCCTCCAATCTTTGTTTTGTTGGATTCTTCTTATAATTTTTAGCAAGAGCAATTATCTCGTCTTTATTAATCTTTATGCTTTTTTCAGCCAAAAACTTGCTTATAGAGAGGACACACTGGCAGAACTGAGTTACATTTTTTGGCTTCTGCGTTTTATGGCACCTCTCAAAATCAACAAGCACCGGCTTGTTGTTCTTCGTGATTATCACGTGCTTGAAGGGGTGATGCATCTCTTCTTTGTCAATCCCTAATTTGTCCAGGATAAACATCTGGTTGAAGACGTTTTCTAAAATCTTTATTATTGGCTTCTTCTTCAATGGTTCAATCCCTTTCATGATAAACGGCCCTGGAATAAACTCATAGATAAAGAAATCTTTGTTAGCAAAGAAAAGCTTTGGACCAACTCCTTTTTTGTTAAGGATTTTGAGCCACTTCCCTTCATTTGCCATCCTTCCTACAGCCTTGCTCTCAGGAAGCTTTGACTTTATCACGCACTTTTTTCCCTTGTAATCGCATTTGAAGAGCATCCCCCTGTGGCCTTTTGTAAAATACTCAATGTTTTTAGCTCCTTTCTTCTCGATACTCTTCAATAATTCAGGCTTCTTAATCAAATAAACAAGCAAGTCCTCGAAGAAGATGTGGTTCTTTGCGATTTCTTTAGCCTCAAGCATATTCTTTCTTATGAACTCGTCAACCTTTTCCTTTTTTGTCAATGAGGAGAACAAGAGCAGGATAATTCCCTCTGGCTTTAAGTGGCTGTTAACCTGATTAAGGAACATCTCAACAGTTTCGTAGCCTTTTTTCCCGCCGTAAATTGTCATGTCTTTCAGCTTTACATCTTCCGGAAGATAAGGCGGATTGAATATTATTGTGTCAAACTTACCTTTAACCTTAGAAAACAAGTCAGATTCGATAAATTTTATTTTTTTGTCTTTTATTGATTTTTTGCAATGGTCAATAACTTTGGGGTTCTTATCAACGCCTAAAACAGACTTAACTGATTTCTTTTTTGCTGCTGTTATAGCCTGTATTCCTGAGCCAGTGCCCATGTCAAGAACAGAGCCTTTTGCATATCTCTTAACCTGCTCTGCGAGAAGAAAAGAGTCCTCTCTTGGCTCATATATGTCTTCCATTCTAGACCTTCATCAGTTTCTCAATAAGCTCTTTTGGCTTGTCACTATAGACAACAAGGTCTTTTTCCCCAATCTTGTTGCAGACCTCAGATATTTTTGGAAGCAAGTCAGTCACTCCTCCAGAGCCTTTTAGAACCCCAATTGCCTTTCCTTCATGGAAAGCCAGTGTGAACTCATTTAATGTGCCTGTCTGGCCGCCAATTACGATTACTGCATCAGAATCCTTGACCAGTGGAAAGTTTCTTTCTGGAATCCCCAGCCCAGTGTATTTTATCTCGCTATAATCATCTGTGCAGAATCCATACCTTTCTGTATGCTCGTCTTCATCTTTAGCAGGAGAATAAGCAATAACCTTTCCTTTCTCTTCCAAAGCCCCTTTTGCAGCCGCCTTTGGATAGCCGCCGCAGCCTCCCGTCAGCAGGACATGGCCTTGTTTGGCAAGCTCTTTGCCAAGTTCAAAAGCTTTCTTGGCAACCTTTTTGTCCATTGCTTTGTCCCGGCCAGTGCCGCTTATCGCTACTTTCATACCTACCTGTTTTTCAGTTTTCTTTAAATAATTATTTATAGTTTTGCCAATTCTCCATTATTATGGTAGAGAGAATGACTGCACAACTGGGAGAAGCGGAGTTAAGGATATTTAAGTATGACCCTAAAAGCAGAGACATAGCTGATACTTTTGCTTACAGCGCATATAATCCGCCCAGGTCAGCTGAATTGGTCGGAGCTGAAGTGCGATTTCCTGACTTAGCATGCCTTTGTTTGACTTACCTTGACAAAGAGACAATCGAAGCCCATTTATGGTGCAGTGATGGGGGTATAGTAGAAGGCGTTGTCCCTATAAGTAGCAAGCTTGGAGAACATGGCTTATCCTTGGAGTTTGTCAGGTCATTAATATTCAGCAGAATTCCTTCAGCAGCTTCTCAACATGTAAAGTATTTAGAATATTCTTTGCCTCAGCCCATCCTCTCCTAGCAGTTGCAATCCCGAACTGCATGAACTTAAGGTGCTCTGTGCTGTGGGCATCAGTGCTTACTGCAAGATTAACTCCTGATTTTATTGCAGCCTTGATATTTGCATCGTTAAGGTCAAGCCTTTCAGGCCATGCATTTACCTCAAGGGCAGTGCTTGTTTCTCTGCACTTGTCAAACAATAAGTCAAAATCAATATCAATTGCTTCCCTTGTTCCAATCTTCCTCCCTGTCGGATGGCCGATAATATCTACATTACTGTTCTCAGCTGCAGAAATGAGCCTTCCCATTATTTTCTCTTTTGGATTCTTGAAACCGGAATGTATAGAAGCAACAACCACATCAAGCTTCTTCAGTATAGAATCACTCATATCCAGCTTTCCGTCTTCCCTTATGTTAACTTCAGCTCCAGTGAGAATTCTTATGCCTGATTTCTTGTTTATTTTTTCTATCTCTTTAATCTGCTTCAGGATTCTTTTTTCGTCTAATGAATTTGCAATCTTTAGATTTCCAATATGGTCTGTTATAGCAATATATTTGTATCCAAGATTTTGTGCAGCATTTGACATCGTTTCAATGCTCTCTGTACCATCGCTCCAGTTTGTATGCACATGCAGGTCCCCTTTAATCTCATTATAACCGATTAATTTTGGCAATTTGCCTTTCTGTGCCGCTTCAACCTCGCCGTTGTCTTCCCTAAGCTCAGGCTCAATGTACTGCAGGCCAAGCTTTTTGTAGACATCCTGTTCTGTTTTGCCTGCAACAGCTTTCCCATTCTTATCAAACAACCCATATTCACTCAGCTTTAGCTTCTTCTCAATCGCAATCCTTCTCAGGCGGATATTGTGGGCCTGGCTTCCTGTGAAGTACTGCATGGCAGCCCCGAAACTCTTGTCTTCAACAACCCTTAGGTCAGCCTGAATCCCGCTGTCAAGCCTTATCGACGACTTTGTGCGGCCCTTTGCAATAATATCTGCAACATTCTTCATTGATGTAAAGAAATCCATGACCTTTTCAGGCCTTGAAGATGTGGCTAAAATATCAATGTCTCCAATAGTCTCTTTTCTCCTTCGCAAAGAACCAGCCAAACTTAGTTGGTTGACTTCTTTTAGTTCTTTTAGGCTATTGATTATCTCCTGTGCACTAGGCAATGCAAATCCCAACAGAACTCTGCCTTTGCCCTTCTTTGAGAACTCAATGCCTTTTAGGATATTTCCTTCAACAGTAGGCCCTAACCCTTCAATCTCCCTTATCCTCCCTTCTTTTGCTGCCTTCTCAAGGTCCTGGACAGTCTTTACGCCAAGCTCCTTGTACAGCTTCTTCACTGTTTTTGGGCCAATTCCTTCGATAGACTCTAAGGCATCAACATCAATCGGCGTTTCCTTCTTCAGCTCCTCATAAGCCTTGAAGGTGCCTGTTGCAATCATATCCTTAATCTTCTGTGCAATATGCTTTCCAATTCCAGGAAGTTCCTCAAGCTTGTCTTCTTTGGCAATCTTTTCAATATCTTCTGATAATGACTCAACAGTCATTGCTGCCTTGCGGTAAGCTCTTGGCTTGAACTCTACTTCATTTAGCTCGAGAAGCTCTGCCATCTTGTTAAGCTTTTCAGCGATTTCAAGGTTTTTCATTCTTTAAGAACTTATCAGCTTTCTTCAGTATCTCTTTAGCGTTCTTGTAAGTGAGCTTTTTCATTGCAGGGTCATATTCCATCCATTCATACCCTATATGCTCATTGCTCAATACAACTTTCTCTTCACTAGTCTCGCAAAGGTAGAAGAATACTTCCTTATACACAAGCTGGCCATTTGCCCTGAAATAATAGCTTATCTTTTCCTTAAACCCTTCAATGAACTCAATCTGAGTTATGCCTGTCTCTTCCTCAACTTCTCTTCGCACAGTTGTATTCTCATCTTCCCCTTTCTCAATATGGCCCTTTGCAAAATCCCAATGGCCTTCCTCGTAATGCAGAAGAAGATATTTCCTGCTGTCTTTTTCTTTCCTGAATATTATTGCGCCCGCAGATATTTCTTTTGGCATATATGCCTTCTTTATGCAGAATTATTTAAACATATCTGTGGAGCAAGTTACTATTCCAAGATGGTAATGTTTATATATTCTATTCTATTCTTAATATATGATACTTATGGCAGGCAGAAAAAGTCCAACTCAGCCTAGAAAAAAGCTTGCAATAGCCGCAGCAAGGTCTGGTGTAAGGTATGCCAAGGCTGTATTTGAAGAGCTTTCTAAGCGTACGATTGAATTAGGCAAAGGAGACCCTGTCCAGGTGGTTTACCTGCAGACATCCACTCCTGATGCTCCGATTAACACTCCCGAGGAAGGAACTAAGTTCTTTGCGGATTCTTCTTTGTACTGGACAATTAAAGGAGGCCTTGCAACTCCTGAACGGCTTGCTAATATGCACGTTTTCCTTTTTCAGAACACGATAGACCCCTTCAAGCAGAATCCATGCACAACAAGGATTAAGGACGGCTTGGAAGAGATTCTTAAGGAGCAGGAGCCTGACAAGGAAAATCTAACAAGGTTTATCGATACTAACCTGAGGGTGGTTCTAGAGAGCTATTGTTATGACAAGTCCGGCCATTTGAGAGATGCATTTGTCGATGAGTTTATAGAAGTTGCTAATGACTACCATAAGGTTTGGCAGGCACTCCAGACTCACCGCGACCCAAGCCTATTAGTAAGTGCGCGGACCATGTTCAGGGGAAAAGTGGTTGACATAGTAAGAAAGCATGCCCATACAAGCCATATTTCGACAGCTTTGCTGGAGCTCTATGGCCATATTGCAAACCTAAAACAGCATAATGCAGGGAACATTACTACTTTCCTTCCATGGCCCGAGTCAGGAAGAGGAGACCGAGATAAGACTGGAGGGGACTTGATTGTCGCAAGGCATGTTGGCGAGCTTATGAAAACAAGTGGTGCAGAAAGTATCCTTACTTTGGCAATGCATTCTGTAAGGAGCAAAAAAGGCTCATTAGTTTATGGCCAGAAATATGAATGGGACAATATATTTGGTGAAGAAAATGTTACTAATCTTAGCGTGAACGAGTCTTTTGTTGACAAGATTCTTGATTTATACTGGGAGCGTCTTGACAGCCTAGTCTTTGTAGGCCCTGATGCAGGCTCGACTGAGAGGACAATTGACTTGTATGATAGGGTTGTAAAGAGAGCAGAGGAAAGAGGAGTTGTAGGAAGGCCTCACTATGTTATACTAGATAAAACAAGGTCAAGGCACCATAAAGTTGATAAGATGGAAATCAGGCAGGCAAAAGTGGATTATAAGGGAAAGCAAGTCAGCCCTCATAACTTTAGGTATACAAATAATCGCGAGATGGACGTTGATGATGTCCAAAAGCACCTCGCTGGCAGGATATTTGTTTACAGGGACGATATGATTGATACCAGCGGTACGTTTAAGACATTTACAGAGATTGCCCATGAAAGTTTTAAATATGACCATCTGGTTGCAGTTGTAGACCATCTTCCGATGAGCCATCCTGGAAAAGATAATCTAGATGCAGCTTACGCAGACTTTAAGGATGAGCTTCCTGGAATGGCGTCTTTAATAACAACGGATACTATATGGCACCCAGAGCTTGCAGAGCAGCCAAGCAAGCATCCATGGTACAATTATGTTCCTACAATAAAGCTTGCAGCAGACGCAGTTGTTGCA
>CAYUUH010000027.1:0-9445 GCA_964447855.1 uncultured Methanosarcinales archaeon
GAGTTGGCCAGCATCAGATGTTCGCAATGCACTACATCAAGCGCTCAAAGCCAAGAACGTTCATCAGCTCAGGCGGCGCAGGTACAATGGGTTTTGGCTTGCCTGCTGCACTTGGAGCTAAAGTAGCGAAGCCGGATAAGGAGGTATTTTGCATAGACGGTGATGGCTCATTCCAGATGAATATCCAGGAGCTTGCAACACTAAAGGAGGAGGGCATAAAGACAAACATAGTCCTTATGAACAACTCTTATCTTGGGATGGTTAGGCAGTGGCTCGAGATATTCTTCCACAAAAGGTACTCTCAGGTATGGCTTGGGAAGGTCCCTGACTTTGTCAAGGTTGCAGAGGCATACGGCTTGAAGGGAATAAGAGTTACAAAGCCGTCTGAATTAGGCCCTGCCCTAAAAGAGTCAATCAAGTCAGATATTACAACGTTGATTGACATCCACATAGAGGAAGAGTCAAACATACTCCCTATGCTGCCACCAGGAGGCCATCTTAAGGAGGCATTTGGCGGGTGCATAAAATCGCAGGGGCAGTTTTTTTAGGTGATAAACATGACAAAAGAGCAAAAACACGTTATCGCAATGCTTGTTGAAGACCAGCCAGGAGTGCTTACAAGAATAGCAGGAATGTTTTCAAGGCGCGGATTTAATATAGACACAATCACAGTCGGAAAGACCACAAAGAAAGGAGTCTCAAAGATGGTCATAACTGTAATAGGGGATGATACTGTGTTAGAGCAGGTGCAGAAGCAGATTAACAAGCTGATTGATACAATCAAGGTGATGGAGATGCCATCAGACAAATCAATAATCCGCGAGTTGTGCCTGCTTAAGATAAACCTTCCAGATAAGAAGGCAAAGGAAGAGATATTGAGGTACACAAAGATATACAAGACCAAGATAGTGGACATCACGCAAAAGGATGTTACAGCCCAGCTAGTTGGAACTCCTGATAAGATTGACTCTTTTATAGAGCTTATGAAGCCATTTGGTGTAAGGGAGATAAGCAGAACAGGAGTAACAGCCGTTTCAAGAACACAAGCGTAAGGTCTTAGTCCTAACTTAGAGACTGGGACTGGGATTGTCGACGAGGGACAAAATGAAAGTTGAAATAAGAAAACCAACAGAACAGGAAAAGTCAAAGGCAAGTTCATGGCCGATTTGGGAAAAAGAAGCATCACAATTTCCATGGGAGTATGATGAAAAAGAGACCTGCATGATTCTTGAAGGGGACGTTGAAGTTACAAGTGAGGAAGGCAAGAAGTTCCACTTTAAGGGCGGCGATTGGGTAGTCTTTCCGAAAGGCATGAAGTGTAAATGGAATATCAAAAAGCCAGTAAGAAAGCACTATAATTTCGGATAAATGTTTTCTATACTTCTACTTCCTTTATCTCTTCTTTCCCATCTTCCATAATAGGTCAAAATAGCTCTGGTAAGACTTAGCTACTTCTTTGCTTTCTATCATTATCCCTAGGGGGAAATCTGACCACAACAAAGTTGCAGTCTTCTTACCATAGATTATAGTAGAGCTTGGCAAAGAGTATTCTTTTGGAATCCACTTATACTCATTAAGAGGAGTCTTTATGGGATGCTCCCCTTCTACGACCAATATCCTGGCCTTTATGATTTTCTGTTCCCTGCGCTTTACAAATATCTTGGAGAACAAGGGAAGGACTTTCTCGAATTTGTGGGTCGCTCCAAATGCCACAAAGTCTTTTCCGTAGTTTATTATATCCATCAGCACCGTTTTCAGGCCTTCTTTTCCCTCATATACCTCAACAGAGGGCTTTGCCTGTTTTGGCTTATGCAGGCTTAGAAGCTTAGGCAGGAGGTCCTTTACTTGCTGTTCTTTCCCTTCTATATCCCGTTTCCTTTCTTCTAGGTATGACAGGAGTTCCTTTGGATTGGCTGCTTTAAAGTACCTTCTGTTATTTCTTATGACGTAAGAGACAAGGCCTTTTTCTGTAAGCTTCTTCAGTGTGTCGTACACGTGTGGCCTGGAAATGCTTGTCTCAGATGCCAGCTGGCTTGCAAGGGCAAGCTCTTTTTCTAGGAGAGCCAGATAAATTGCAGACTCGTTGGGGGTGAGGCCTGCATTTATCAGAACTGACTTCTCCATTGTTGTACTTAGAAGGTACAACATATATTTAAATATTCCTCTTTCATTGTATTTGACAGGTGAAACCTATGGGAATGACTATAACAGAAAAGATATTGGCAAAGCATTCAGGCAAAGATACTGTCAAGCCTGGAGAGATAGTGAATGCGGATATAGATATAATCATGTGCCATGATGTGACAACGCCTCCTGCAATAAAGATGCTTGATAAAAGGGGCATAGGTAAGGTATTTGACCCAAAGAAGATAGTTGTTACTCCAGATCATTTCGTTCCTAATAAAGATATACAGTCAGCAGAGCTTGCAAAAAGATTGAGAGACTGGGTAAACAAGAACAAGATAGAGAACTATTATGAGGTTGGCTGCCACGGAGTGTGTCATGCGATATTGCCTGAGCAGGGCCATGTATTGCCTGGGACAACAATAATCTGCGGCGACTCGCACACATGCACCCACGGAGCACTAGGAGCATTCTCAACAGGTGTTGGTTCAACTGACTTAGCTGCAGCATTGGCAACAGGCAAGTTATGGTTTAAGGTTCCTGAATCTATTAAGTTTGTACTAAATGGAAAACTGCCAAAAGGAGTATATTCTAAGGACATAATCTTGAAGATAATAACAGATATCGGAGTAGATGGAGCATTATACAAGGCAATGGAATTTACAGGCTCAACAATTGATGACTTATCTGTTGAAGCAAGAATGACTATAACCAACATGGCAATAGAAGCTGGCGGAAAATCCGGGATAATCAGCCCAGACAAAAAGACAATAGATTATGTTAAGGATAGGACTAATAAGAAATTTGAGGTATTTACATCAGACGAAGATGCACAGTATTGTGATGTTAAGGAGTATGATGTGTCTAAATTAGAGCCTGTTGTAGCTTTCCCTCACTTGCCATCAAACGGAAAGTTCGTTTCAGAAATAAAGAAAGATATCAAGATTGACCAGGCTTATTTGGGAAGCTGCACTAATGGAAGAATAGAAGACTTAAGGATAGCTGCTTCAATAATGAAAGGCAAAAAGATAGCAAAAGGCACAAGGATGATAGTCGTTCCAGCAACAACTGAAATATGGAAGCAAGCCAATAAAGAAGGACTGCTTGACATATTCATGGATTTTGGTGCGACAGTAAGCACCCCGACATGCGGAGCATGCTTAGGCGGCTATATGGGCATATTAGCTAAAGGGGAGCGCTGCATATCTTCAACAAACAGGAACTTTGTTGGCAGGATGGGGCACCCTGAATCAGAGGTTTATTTGGCTAGTCCGGCAACCGTCGCTGCGAGCGCAATAGAAGGAAAGATTGCAGACCCAAGGAGGTACATAAAATGAAACTAAAAGGAACTGCAAGGGTCTATGACCGCGATGATATTGATACTGACTTAATCATTCCAGCTAGATATCTTAATACAGATGATGAAAAAGAGCTTGCAAAGCACGCAATGGAAGACTTGGATGGAGGATTTGTAAAAAAAGCAAAGCCAGGAGATTTTGTCGTAAGCAGAGAGAACTTTGGCTGCGGCTCGTCCAGGGAGCACGCTATCTGGGCATTGCGAGGAGCAGGAATAAAGGCAGTAATAGCTAATAGCTTTGCCAGAATCTTCTTTAGAAACGCAATAAACAACGGATTTTTGGCCATAGAATGCAAGGACATATCGAAAAATGTCAGGGACGGAGCACAGTTAGAGATAGACCTAGAGAAGGGAGTGATAAAAGATATAGCAAACAATAAAGAATTTAAATTCACTCCTTTTCCTAAGTTCGCATTAGATATAATAAACGCAGGGGGTTTGCTTAATTACATTAAAAAATGACAACCTACAAAATAGCCAAGATGCCCGGGGACGGCATAGGACCTGAAATAATTGCAGAAGGAGTAAAAGTAATAGACGCTGTTGCAGAACTTAATGGGTTTAGCATTGACTGGGTAGACTACGACAACGGAGCAGATAAATACCTTAAGACAGGAGAGTTGATTACTGAAGAAACCCTTAAGGAAATAAAAGATACATGCAAGGCAATCTACCTTGGAGCGCTTGGAGACCCAAGATGCAAGCCAGGTGTGCTTGAGAAAGGGATTTTGCTTAAGACAAGATTCTATTTTGACCAGTTTGTAAACCTAAGGCCAATCAAATTGCTTGAGGGAGTATGGTGCCCATTAAAGGACAAGACTCCAAAAGACATAAACTTCACAGTAGTACGAGAGAATACAGAAGATTTCTATGTAGGAATAGGAAATCGTGCAAAGCGAGGAAAGAACAAGCAGGTGCTTGAAGTACACAGAGAGCTGTATAATGTCAAGTTCGGCCTTGACATTGATGTAGATTCTGATGAGATAGGATACCAGATAGGCGTAATGAGCAGGGAAGGCGCTGACCGTGTAATAAAATACGGATTTGAGCTTGCGAAGAAGAAGAAAGCAGAGACAGCTTATTTCGTTGATAAGGCAAATGTGCTGTCAGACATTTACGGCTTCTGGAGAGAAAGAGTAGAGCATATTGCAAAGGGCTACCCTGGAATAAAGTATGAGTTTATGTTTGTAGATGCAATCACCATGTGGTTTGTAAAGAACCCTGAGTGGTTTAAGGTAGTCACGACTCCAAACATGTTTGGAGATATCATAACTGACCTTGGTGCAATGATACAGGGCGGCCTTGGCTTGGCTCCAGGAGGGAACATAAATCCTAATGGCGTCTCAATGTTTGAGCCGATACACGGCTCTGCCCCTAAATACAAGGGAATGAATGTTGCAAATCCTTTAGCTACAATCTGGGCAGGTGCAATGATGCTTGATGAGATTAAGCAGCCGAAGGCAGCTGAGCAGATAGTAAAGGCCATAGAGGCTGTAATAAAAGAAGGAAAAGTCAAGACAAAAGACCTTGGCGGAACAAACACAACCTCAGAGATGGGAGATGCCGTCATTGCCAAAATAAGAGGAGAATAAGATGACAAAAGCTTATGTTTTGCTTAAGGTAAAAGCAGGTTCAGAGAGAAAAGTAGTAACCAGGCTGCAGTCATTAAAGCAGGTGACAGAAGTAAACGAGCTCTATGGAGACTGGGATATAATCGCAAGGCTTCAGATGGACAGGCTTGAAGAGCTTGACAACATCCTTACCGATAAAATCAGGTCCATAGAGGGAATAAAAGTTACTTCCACTATGATTGTTGCTGAATATGCAAGATGATTGAGATAAAAAAACTAAGGGTCTTGGACAAGGAAGCTGATGCAGTAAGCATCAATACAGGAAAAACATTTGCATTGATAATAAAAGCCGAGAGAGGATTCTTGGGATGCGGATACTTTGATATTAATGTGGCAAATAAGGTTGGAGATGTTGCCGCAATCGTAACAGGAGTAAAAACATTTGAAGACATGCTCAATGCCAAGCTTGTTGCTGTGAGCAATGAGGCAAAAAAGCTTGGAATTAAAGAGGACATGAACGGCAAGCAGGCTCTTGCTCTGATGTCTTAAGAATAAAAATTTTTGGAGGGAAATAAGATGGTAAATATATTGCACGATAAGGATGCAGACATGGCTGCACTAGAAGGAAAAACAGTTGCTGTTATAGGGTATGGCAGCCAGGGAAGCGCACAGGCGCAGATGATGAAGCTTTCCGGAGTTAATGTCATAATCGGAGAAACAGAAAAGCTTGGAGGAAAGGACAACCCTTCATGGAAAAGGGCAAAAGACGAAGGATTCGAAGTCATGACCATTGGAAAAGCTGCTGAAACAGCAGACGTTATCCACATGCTTCTTCCTGACGAGTTCCATGGACCTGTCTACAAGAAAGAAATCGAGCCTCATATGAAAGAAGGCAAGGTGCTTTCATGCAGCCACGGATTCAATATAGTCTTTAAGCAGATTGTGCCTCCAGAGGGAGTAGACGTAATAATGGTAGCTCCAAAAGCTCCTGCAACAGAAGAGCTTAAGGCTTACAAGGCAGGCTTTGGTGTTCCAGGATTAGTTGCAATTGCAAAAGATGCTTCTGGCAACGCAAGAGATATTGCACTTGCTATGGCTAAGGCAATGAAGTTCACAAAAGCTGGAGTGCTTGAGTGCACTTTTGAGCAGGAGACCTATGAAGATCTTTTCGGAGAGCAGAACGTTCTTTGCGGAGGAACAGTTGACCTCATCAAGTACGGATTTGAGGTGCTTGTCGAAGCTGGTTATCCTCCAGAAATGGCATACTTTGAGTGCCTGCATGAACTGAAGCTGATTGTTGACTTAATCTTCGAAGGAGGAATCCAGAAGATGAACGCAGTTATCTCAAACACAGCAGAGTTCGGAGAATACTATAACGGCCCAAAGATTATCACACCTGATGTTAAGACAAGGATGAAGGAGTCTTTGAAGAGGATAGAAAGCGGAGAATTTGCAAAGGTATGGCTTGAGGAATCCAAGAAAGGATGCCCAAACCTTCTTGCAAAGAGAAAGGCTCTTGGAGAGCATCCAATAGAGATTGTTGGAAGGAAGATAAGGGCTTTGTTTGAGAAGAACTAAGCTTTTCTTTTTTATCTTATTCTTTTAATCTTATTTGTGCAGACGCCTTCTTGACATAGCAATATTAGTGGATTTCTTAGTATGATAATACTGGTTCAAGTAGTCAGTGCACTGCTGCCCGTTATCAACGAAGAACATATTCTTTAGGATTGCCTCATCTACTCTTCCATCTTTCATCAAGAAGTCTAGATGTGTTCTATAAGAGTCCCAGAACTTAGTGTCAACAAAGAACATTGCCTTGTCATCAAGACCAAGCTTGATTGGAACAGCCTCTATACCGATTTCATTGCTGGTTCCAAGCCCTCCTGGAGCCACAATAACAATGTCTCCCACTAAATACATATGATTCTGTCTTGCTTGGAGCTCTGTATTGTCAAAATACTGGTGGAAGATGGTGAGATTATTTGGACTCTCTGAAGGGATGTTCCAATAAGCTGCTCCTGAAATATGGCCTCTTTCTAATGCATGCTGGTTTGCAGCTGCCATTACATTCGGGCCTCCACCCGTGACAACACCCATGATTGCTGAATGATATTCAGCGCATGCATCAATAATGTCACAAACCTGCCATATCACTTTCTGGCCTACTTCAGTTCCTGCTCCTCCGGAGCCATATACGGCAAGCATCCTGCCGGTGTTTACAACCTCATCATAACCAGGAATACCTTGAGCAGGCATAAACCATCCTCTGTGGTATATTTGAGGAACCCCATTATATAGTCTAGGATGGTACCATATAACCGTTGTCCCTGCTTCAGAAAGCTGGTCCATCCTGACAAGGTCAGCAGATTTGAAAAAATAATCAAATCTTGGAGCCTTTGTAAACACTAACGATTTTAACAGCCCCTGATGGGCCCATACATCAAAATGAGAAAAATCAATCGGACTTGGGAACCTTCTTAATACAAGCGTTCCTTCTCTTTTTTCAATCTCCCTTTCAAGATGGCTGTAACCTGTTTTTAGCTTTGAGTCAGTCAGTATCCACTGAGGTTTCGTATCCTCACTTATCACTCCAACTTTAAGCTTGGATGGATGGTGCTTCAGATGGTCTGCAGGATCCTGTCCAAGCAGCTCATCTATATTAGACATATCCTTTAGGTCGACACCAGGAATTATTACTTTGCGCTTTGCGACCTTCTCTGGGCGGTATATCCTTACATTAACGTGGGTTTTCTTTACATCAGTGTCCTCGCCAACTAACTCAATATAAAAGAATTCATCAGAATGCCTGCTTCTTATGTTTGCATCAGAGTGTTGCGGGTCTTCAACAACAATTTCATAATGGCCTGCAAATATTGTAGTCCTTGTGATAATGCCGTCATGAGCAGGAACAATTATTTCACTAACATCTACTTTCTTTTGGTAAGCTAGGGATTCTCTTCTTGGGATTCTCCTCTCGAGAACATACCTCAATACAGTCTGGCTATACTTTCGCTCATCTGGCTCAAAAGAAAATGGCTGCAATGGCAAAGACACCGTTCCATCCTCATTTATTCTTGCCCCTTCAGCAACAATTATCTTTCTGTTCCTGACCAACTCGTCCAATTCGGAAACAGCTAAAGCATTCTCCGGTCTGGTTATGTAAATTTTTCCAACTTCCATACCAGAATCTATCATTGCTCCAAAATCCCAGTCTTCTCTTACAAATGACTCCATAAATGGATAAATGTCTGCCTGGTAATAGATTGCATTGCCCTGCATCTCAAAAGGAGAAGTCCTTCTTTGATTAACGCCAAATCTTGCCTTTCCGCTGTTTAGGTCAGTCTGGGCAAGCGCAAGCATTTCTCTAAAATATGTTATCTGCTCAGGGTCTGTAAGAACTGTCTTTACAGTAGCCGTGACCAGTCTTTTGTCCCTTGCTACGATATCCTCTATCCTTGATGGAGGGCTTTCACTTATTGGCTTTTTTTCTAACTCTAGAGTCATAACAGTTCTCAGAAGGGTATTAGAACTTAGTTTTTAAATATTTACATAAATAATTAATCGGCAAGCCTAGCCTGCACAATTTCTTTGTAAGTGCCTAAGAGGCCAATAGGTATCCTCTCAAGACTAGCATTTCCATGGCTTTTTGCCAAAATCTTCATTACCTCACTAGCTAATAATGGGTTATCCATAAACTCAAGCCCTGTCCTCAATACCTTAAGCCCCTCTTCTCCGCTCTTTACATCTATTATTGGCGGTGTGCCTTCCCTAAGCACAACATTCTCAATTCCGTCGTTGGTAACATTTACACCAAGAAGAGCTCCGTTAAGCATACAAGCTTCACTTTCTGACTCTAGGTTGTCTGCAAAAGGAATATGTCTTCCAATATCAAACTCAGGCATGAGCTGTGCAGCAATCTCCAATCCTGTTCTTTTGCTGAGTTCTATGCCGTTGAAAGAGAACCTTGGCTCCAAATAGAGTCGCCTATTCGCCTTTTTTATCGTAAGCTTGTAATCTTTTTCCATCTGCATATCTTTTATCAGCTTTCTAAATGCATCGCCTACTTCGTGTATATCTCCCTTGAAATCATGCGGAAGAGTTATTACAAGATATCCTGGAGGGTAATGAGTTTCATGCTTCAAAACATCACAAAGCAAAGGCTCCATTCTTGCACCGTCTACAAGCTGTTTTTTCTTTGCAACAAAAGCTGGCTGGTCATATAGGCATAGTTCTACATAATGTCTTGCAGTGATCCCTTGCTTTTCATCCTCAAAAACCCCCTTCTTATCAAAGAATCCAAACACACCTCCATTGCCATAAACCCCATAAACTACAGGGAACTCTTCATTCCCTGCTAATGCCACATCCTTGAAAACATTTGCAGTAAGCACGT
>CAYUUH010000028.1:0-9318 GCA_964447855.1 uncultured Methanosarcinales archaeon
ATCCCGCTGAACAAGTCTGTCTGGAGCCTTTGAACAAACCTATTCCTGCCAGAAGCGCTAATTCTTCCTGCAGATGAGATAAAATCCTCCCCAAGCTCTTCCTGGAGCTCTGTTATAATCCGTGTAGTTGATGTGCTGGCTTCTCTTAATATGCGCTCAGCAACCTCAGAGCTCATCTCAGCAGCATTTGCCTTGACAAACTTTTCTATTACCTCATCAGCAGATTCTTTTAGAAGCTTTTTTCTCACAGCAGCCTCTGCACTATCCTTAAATATCCTTCCCAATAATCTCCCGATAGTATTTCTTCCTACAAAGCTGACTGCATCAGAAACAACAGTCTTTACTGCTTTGATGCCTTTGCCAATTGTGGTCTTTGCAATCTTACCGCCAATATAAGTAAAGGCCTTTCCAAAGCCAAATGTTACAGCGTCTATTCCTAGAGATATTGCGCCAGCAGCAACTATCTCTGCCCATGCAACCTTATATGCAGATACATGCCAGTATTGGGCCTCGTCTTCTGGGAACTTCTCATAAAACATTATATATTCAGGGTCTCCGTAGGCATTAAGCCATTCCTCTGTAGTATACACAATTGGATTTGATGATTTTGAAATCTGCTGCGGCAGAGAAAAACCTTCGATGTATATCTGGTTAGTGTTCGCCTGTTTTTCTTTTGTGCTCAATGGGCACTTATTCCTGTCGGTTGTTATGTGGACTTCGTTTAAGCCTGAGTTTCCTGCGCAGATAATGACATCTTTTGTGCCCTTGGATATGGTAAGCCCAGAGTCCCAGTTGATATTTGCAAGGTCAATCGGATTCCAGGAATCTCCAAGCAACTCTGAAACTGTTGACTGGCATTCTGATTTGCAAGAAGGGTCTTTTCTTAAGGAGTCGAAGCCTTCTATCAGGTCTTTTTCCTGGACGCTAGTTGTAAGTGCATTAGTGTCTATGGCAAAACAGAACTTGTTGTCATTAGCTTCGTCCGCAAATATTGTCCAGCAGTCAATCATTGCTTTTGCAAGCTGCTTTCCTGGAGGCTCTCCTTTCTTTGCTCCGAGGTATAATGCCCTTAGATTATGTTCAGTTGGAATCACATTTATATTTCCAAAAGACCGATTATGGTCTTTTGATGCAGTAATCTCAGCAGAGTAATTGTCATACTCGACAACCCGATTTATTCCATATAGCAAAGCGTTTGTTGAGGCAATCGCATCTCCATTCATATTCCTTGTATCATTTATTCTCTCAACAATCTTCCTGTCAAACTCAGAGATGTTTGCTGCTCCAAGAAGATATCTTACAGGCTCTGAGGTAAGGTCCATAGTAACCTTTACTCCAATTCCAAGAACTAGCAAGGTCAATATTCCCATGACTAAATTGGTTAAAGCTATTCCTCTTTTATCCATTATTCATCTTAGTCCAAATATCTTATCAATAAGCGTGAAAGATTCTCCAGTAATCCTTCTCATTATCACGACGGCAACAACAAGTGTTACGAGAATGAGGATTGCTGCACCTAAGTAATGCCACCAGGTATATGCATCTTTATTCATTTGTTTCATACTAGCACCTTGCACTGGTCTTTAATCTGGTTGTACGGGATAAAATCAAGCTTGTTCACAAACTCATCCTGCCCTTCTGGCTGGCTTGAGTCCCTAAGGATATACTTCTTGCCTGCATCATAGAGTTCCCCAATTGCTGTATAGAATGTGCGCGAGTTTAAGGCTGTGAAAACAACTGCCATCGGCTCTGAAACCATATACTCATAAGGCGGTCTCCTGAATACATCCACAGGATCCATCAAAAACTCAACATATCTTATATCGTGGCTCCTTGGCGTATGCGTCACCATATACTCTTCAAGGCTATAATCGCTTGTTCCGCTGTACCAGCTTTTTCCCAAAGCATCTATGACATCTTTACTAAACTCTATCCTTGAGCAGATAAGGCATTGAGAGTCTTTGTCATATTTGTTAAATACAGCAAGTTGGCCTGCTGCAAACTGGTCCCAGCAGTCAAAATTAAGGTCAGCTATGAATGGGTTGACAATTGCAAAGAACTTCTCCTTTGATTTTATATCTTTAAGGTCTCCTATGCCTTTCATAGGTATGATATATTGCTCTGATTCTGCTGTTTCGACAGTTATCTTGTCAAGCCCAATCTTGACGTATCTTGTAGGGCAGTTAATCTGGAACTGTTCCCCTTCTTCATAAGGAAGCCTGTATTTTGCATTCCAGATGACGCTTTCCTTGCATATTCCCTTGTCAAATCCTGTCTTGGCACGCTCACCTATGTTCTTCACCATGGTAACGCCTATTCCTGTGAATATCAGTGCCAGGATAAGTGAAGCTGTCATTGCAAGGCTCCACATCGCTTTTTTGGTTGAAATCGTCATTTTGTCTTAAGGTGTCAATATCTTTGCTTTTTGTGTTATAATCGCGATTATAACTATTAAGAAAACAAGGATGATGATAAGCAGCGGCAGGTTTGAACTCAGCCATGTGCTTGCAGACTGTCCTGATTTGTTAAATTGCCGAATATGCATATGAATCCTTCTGTTTAGTTGATATATAAATGTTTTGCACAAGAATAAGTTAAAAATAATATAATAATAGAAAGGAAAAATGCTTACCTTGGAAGGCAGCATATCCTGTTTGGAGGAACATCCTCAAACACACCGTAAACCTGAGTTTCAGTTGCTGGGTCGCATCCTGTTGCTGAGGAAACTACTCTTCCATCAATGCTTGTGGCTGAACCTTGCTTGTCTGATGGAACCGGACCGCAATATTTTGTCTCCTGTTTCTTTAGGTTAGCTGTCCATTCTCCCATCTTTCCGGTGAATATCGCTACCAGAACGACAAGCACTATAAGTGCCAGAGCTGCTATTATTATTACATTCAGTGAAAGACCTTGTCCTTTTTTCATATTCACACCTCTCGTTATATACTCCTAAACTAGGGCAAGTAATATATAAATCTTATGATAATTTTATAATTTTCAATAGCAGATATAAAGCAGTATGTTTATGACGCTAGTTCCTGTCTGTATTGGGTAGGGCCTTGTTCTTCTGCTTGAAGCATCTCCTGAGCATTCTCCGATATCTATTATTGTTGTTCCTGTTTCTATCTTATCCCCGATTATCACCTTAAACATGTGGTCTACTCCCAGCTGTACAAGGGTTGCATTAAGGATATTCTCTGTTTCCTGGCTTGCATATTGGCATGAGTTTCTTCCGTCTGAGCAGGTTAATGATGGAGAAGTACCATGTCCTTCTGCGCAGTTCTGGAAAAGCTCATTGAATGTAAGGCCGTAACATGCAGGGGCTGTTGTTGCAAGCAAGGTCTTTACAATATTTGTTGAGAGTTCAGAGCTTGAATACTCTTCCTTAAACTCCGTAGGCTTCCTGTTCGCAACAGACTTGAGTGCAAAAACCAATACCATGGAGATTATAACAACTACTATTGCTATTCCCATGAGTTCCATCTGTGCTTTTCTTGATTTCATTTTATTTTCAGTTTATCTTGAATATAATGTGATGGTCATAAGCCCGAAGCCATACTGCTTCCCAATTGGGTTCTTAAGTGATACAGGAACAAAACTAGGAAGCTTTTCCTTATAATCTGCTGGTATGTTTGAATAGACAGTGTAAGTGTTAGCTAATGGAAATATCTCCTGGATTGTGACCTCGCTGAACCCAAGCACCTCGAAATAAGTGAGCCTGTTGTTCTGCATTATTGGCCCGGCAGCCTCAAGCTTAAGCAGGTCTATGCAGTTTGTTTCGATTATATTATCCTCGCTGCACTGCAGTTCTGGCAATGACGAGACCTTTTCTGACAGCTCAACAGCCCTAAGCTCTGACTGCTCAAGCTTTGTTATGTCAAGCTTGCCCTTCATCATGTTCCCGTAAAATATAAGCCCGAAAGCAACAAGTATGAAGAATATGATAAGTACTGCGACTGTTTCCATCATCTGCATCTGCGCTTTTCTTGATTTCATTTTATTATTAGTATATCAATGGACATGAATAAATCTGAAGAGCCCTGTTCTGGCCTCCAAGAGTTCCAAGGTTTGCCTTTACTGAGGCAGAGCTCATTGTGCCTGCTGAAGAGGCTATATTGCTTAAAGTCTTAAGCGGGCCTTCTGGATTGTCATATATTGCAAAGCAGTCGCTTCCCTGGGGATATGCCTGCTTTAGCTTTTCTGTTCTTGAGATATATACCCTTGTGATGAGATTTAGCCTTTTGTAGGCGTCTTCTATCCCACACTTGTAAGCCTCTGCATCGTCTGAGAATATTGCTCCGTACAGGTCTGCCTCTCCTATATATGCCATTGGGCTTCCTACTGTATTAAGCTCAAGGTTCCCAGGATATTTTCTGTAAAATTGGATTGTGCCGTCATTTATGACCCATAAAGCGCTTACCTCTCTAGCCCTGAATGAGCTGTGCAGGTCCAGATTCCCCCCTTCACCGACAACAATGAACCTAGTCTTGTCTTCATTCTCGTATTCAACATCTTTTGCATCCTGGAAATCGTCAACATAGAGTATATTAAGGTCCTCTGGAAGCTTTTTCTTAAGCTGTTCAACTAGCGGATTGTCACCTATTATAATATATCTGACATGCTTTGATGTCACATAAAGAAAAGATGCCACCTTAAACGGAACATGCCAGTTCAATGCCCAAGTTATGAGGCTCCTGCCTTTGAGGTTCATAGAGCTTGGCGCAAAACTCACTCCAGGGCTAAAGCCCCCTAACTCACTGCCTACCTTAAAGCCGCTGCAGTCAAAGTTTAAAGTTGCTATTCCTATATCATTTGTCCTGAATGTTCCAGGGCTTGAGATTGCTCCTGCAAACATTGTATCAAGCCTTCTCTGGAGGTCTCCTGCAGATGCCCTTTCAGATGCTGCTTTCTGCCTCATGACAACACCTATAAACATAGCTAAGATTAGGGAGCCGACTATAAGTACATATATCCAGTTGAACTGAATTGTGACTACTCCCTTTTTCTTCATTTAGAATCAACCTGAAGATATTCTCGCATAAGTTCCAAATCCGTCTATCTGCAGGCTTACCTTTCCGGCTCTTGCCTTTAAGCATAAGACGCCGTCAGCCTTCCCATCATTATCATTAACGTCAATTTCGCCTATGTAAATTGCTGGAGGCTCTGCCATTGTTTTTGTGAGGAAAACATTCTCTCTAAGCCCCTGTTCTACATGGCCTTTTATAATTGGGTCAGTTATCTGGCTTGCGATGGGGTTCTTTCCTATGAAACATATTCCCTCATAGTCTCCTGGAAGGCTCTGGCTTATCTTTCTTCCGCTGCCATAATCCATTGTGCTCCCCACTATATTCTCAATCTTATTCCTGAACTCTAGGTATTGTGCCTGTTCGCCCTTCTCCCTTAGGCTGTTGATGGACTTGTATCCAAATAATATAAGGAAGGTCAGTAATACTAGGGCAATTATCCATGTGAATATCTCATTTGCCTGTGCTTTCGTTTGAAAAAATCTATGATTTTTTCTAACGTGCCCAGAAATTTTTAATTTCCGACATTTCATTTTTTCTTCTTTGAAAGCTCTGCAAGCTTCTTAAACGCATCGCTCTGTGAAGCTGTCTTGGCTTTCTTTACCTCCTTCTTGACAATATCTTTGGCGATTTTCTTTGCTGTCTTTTCTGCCTCTTTTTTTGCTGCTTCTTTTGCCTGCTTTTTTGTCTCCTTGGCAGATTCTTTTAAATCTTTGGCAGTAATCCTTTTTCTTGGTTTCTTTGCTGCTGGCTTTGCGCTTGGCTTTTTTGCTCCGATTTCCTTAAGCCTGTCCAAAGCAGATTTCTCTTCTTTCTTTTCGGGCTTTTCTTCTTTTTTCTCAGGCTGTTTTTCTTCTTTCTTTGCCTCTGGCTTTTCAGGCTTGGGCTTTGCCTCTTCCCCGCCTGCGATTTTCTTAAGCCTTTCAAATGCTGTCTCAGCCCTTTCTTTTATTGAAATATTGACTGTTGTCCTTTGAGGCTTCTCAGCCGTTGGCTTTTCTGCGATGTGTTTGAGTTTCTCAAGAGCAGGTGATTCTGCTTTCTTCTCAGCAGGCTTTGCTTCTGTCTTTGCCTGAACAACTTGTTTTCCCTGTGATATTGCCTTTAATCTGTCAAGAGCGCTCTCTGGTTTTTCTCCTTTCTGCACAGGCAGGTTGAACATCTCAGCAAGCTTATTAATTTCCTTGGCTCTTGTAACGGGTTTTACCTGCACCGGTGTGACTGGCCTTATTGGCTGGATCAGTGGCCTGTAAGGCATAGGTCTTCTTGGCATCGGCCTGTAAGGCATCTGGACCATTGGCCTTCTTGGAGGCATAGGCTTTTTGCCCATCCAAACAGCCACTTGTTTCTTTATCTTGTCTCCCCACAAGATGTAAACTAAATATCCTACAAGCACTAAAATAACAAGTATTATTGTTATAAGGAGTAAAATCCACCAGAAGTTTGACTTTGGCGTGCTGTCTGAATCTAATGGGTCTGTTCCAGCATCAATCTCTTCTTTGTCAGTATATCCATCGCCATCTGTATCTGGATTATTTGGGTCTGTGCCATATACGCACTCATCCAAATTCAATAAGCCGTCTCCATCACTGTCAAGCTGTGCATCATAAGGATCCTGATAGTCAAGCCCATACTTGAGCTCGCACTCATCAGTCATTCCGTCTCCATCAGTATCTACATCTTCAAGTCCTGCAGGCACAACGCATTTGGAGTCTATGCACTGTGCTCCAGGTATGCAGTCCTCTGGAACATTACAGAATCCTCCCTGCCCGCATCCTGTGCATGGGCCTCCGCAGTCTATATCAGACTCTCCATTGCTTAACACTCCGTTCTCACACTCTCCTGGAGGTCCGCACATTGCGTTCTTGCAGAATCCTGAATCGCAGTCAGCGTTTGACCTGCAGTTCTTGCCGTCAAGGCACTTATCGCAAGATCCTCCGCAGTCAACATCTGATTCAAGGCCGTTTTCAATAGTATCATTGCACTGCGCAGCAGCGCAGAACCCATTATCGCACCATCCTGATGCGCAAACGCTGTTGTCTGCACAAGGATAGCCTAGCTCGCAGCTGCTTGTCTGTAGGCATGCTGCAGAACAATCAGGGTCTAACCCTGTAACACAATCATAATCGCATCTGCTGTCAGCTGAAGGATTACAGCAGTCTCCCTGGGCAAAAGTGCATACTCCACAGTCAGGGTCAACGTCCTGCATGCAGTTAGGATCACATACTGAATCTGCAGCAGAGAAGCAGCAATTATCTGCTGTATTCCCGCACTCTACTGGGCAGCTGCTGTCATATGTATAGCAGTTCCTGCAGTACGAGTTGTTGTCCCATACCCCGTCATTGCACCATTCTTCATGTGTTACATCGCAATCTCCTGTTGCGCAAGTTATTGCGCATGAGCCAAAGTCATCAAACCCGCAGAAGTCGCAGTAAGCATTGCTCTTCCATATTCCTGCACTGCACCATTCATCACTTACTATATCACATGAGCCGTCTGCGCATGGAACATCACAGTCAGCATCAATATCTCCGCAGTATGTGCAGTAGAACTCTGAATCCCATGTGTTAAGATTGCACCACTTATTTGCGCTTGTATCGCATGCCATATCTGTGCATGCGCCTGCGCACTCAGAATCCTCGCAGTTTGTACAATAATCGCCGAAGTAAGCATCCCATGTGCCGTCATTGCACCACGCATCATTTTCAGAATCGCATGAGTCTTCATAGCATGGCATTCCGCATGATGCATCGACATCACCGCAGTTACCGCAATAATCTGAGCTGTTCCAAGCTCCCTCATTGCACCATTTCAGGTTTGAGGTATCGCATGCAGTGTCTGCGCAGGCAACAGTGCATCTGCTGTCATAAGCTCCGCATGTATCACAGTATCCTGTGCTTGACCATTCGCCGTCATCACACCATAGCCTGTCTATTGGATAGCATGAGTCATCTTCGCACGTGACATTACAGTTAGGGTCATACTTGCCGCACTCTTTGCAGTAATTTATGTAGGACCATGATCCTGAATCGCACCAAACCTGGCTTTCAACATCACAAACATCATCCTCGCATACAGGGCAGCTGCTGTCCTTCATGCTGCAGTGCACGCAGTAATCCTCGCTTGTCCACTGTCCTGATGAGCACCATTTCTGGCTTGAGGTATCGCACTTTCCTTCGATGGTGCATAAAAGACCGCAGTCTGGGTCTAAAGTCCCGCAGTTTCCGCTGTCGCAGTACCCCTGCTCGCTCCAGAACCCGTCATCGCACCACTGGTTGTTTTCAGAGTCGCACATCCCTTCTTCATCGGTTGTGCACCTTACACCAACACAGTCTGGGTCAGCATACGGAACACAGTCAAGGTCGCATACATCATCCTTTGTTACAACACAGCAGTCTCCTTCTTGGCTAGTGCAGGTTATTCCTGCGCAGTCTGGGTCAAGGCTCTTGAGGCAGTCTGGGTCACATTTTCCGTCTGAGGTTCCTGAGCAGCAATCATCCTTTGTGTTGTTGCACTTTACAAAGCATAAGCTGTTGTCTATCACAAATCCGTCGCTAAGTAAAGGCTCGCTCCACAGCTCAGCAACGTTTTCTGCCTTTACTGCAAACGCGTATGATGCGCCGTCTGCAAGATTGAGATAATTGCCCTGGTTCCTTACAACAACCCATTTGTCCTCAACAATATCTTCCTGCCAGTCCATCTTGACCGTTCCTGTTTCTGTGACTAAGGAATATGCATATTTAGTTACATAAGAAACATCTTCCTCAGCAAGCCACTTGATTAGTAATCTTTCAGAGCAGTATTTATCTGGGTCTTTTGGGCTGTATATATTACTGTCATCTGCATAAATCATCTCTGGGGCAGTTGAGTCTACTGTAAACTCTATTTCCTCAACATAAGACCATGTTGGAACTCCGTCCTTGTTAAGGCTCCTGCACTTGACATAATAAGTATAATCGCCATTTGGCAAAGGAGTGTTTATTGTTGTCTTGTGAATCTTGTTTCCCGTGTATTCAAACTTGGCGCTTCCTGAGCCAACATTAGGGTCAGTCCTGCTGTAATAGCACTCTGCATTCTTGTTTGTCTCTATAGATAGGGTTGGTGTTGGATTGACATATTCAGGAGTATGGTCTATTATCTCCAATGGCATAGAAAGGTTTACTGTGAACGCTATTGTCCTTGTTGGTGCTGTTAAGCCTGCCTCATTTTCGCAAGCAAGATAATAATCATAATAACCCTCGCCAACAACAGTCACATTATGGTTTACAACTGAGTTAAGGGTCTCTCCATCCCA
>CAYUUH010000029.1:0-3180 GCA_964447855.1 uncultured Methanosarcinales archaeon
AATTTAACTGAGACTAATATCTCAATCATCCACCCATTAGCACCAACAAAGCCGTTAAACTTCAACTATTCAACTGACTACAAGTACCAGGCAAATATTACAGCAAACGAGTCAGCAGACCCTGATAGTATAAACATTTTCTACAGGGTCTGGGCTTATTACAATAGCGCATGGCATCTTATTAATGATACGCTGACGAATGAGACTGTATTCTACTGGAATATCACAGGAATAAGCGAGCAAAAGGTCCAGCTCAAAGCCCAGGCAACAGACGGGGTTTATTATTCTGATTTTACATCAGCTCCGAACCTCACAATAGCAAGAGAGCCTACGCTTCCAACTAATTTAACTCCTGAAACAGGGAATTATGAAACAAGAATTGATTATTCCTGCTCTGGCTCTGATAATGAGAACTATTTTACCTATGATATTGATGCTTATTACAATGGAGCATGGCAGCCTTTAACAACTGCGTTCCCTGGAATTGTTCCTGTTAATGACACTAGATTAGCTTATGATGATGGAGTGTATAGTGAGATATTAAATCAGCCAGCATTAGCTCTAAGGTGGAGAGATTTAGAGATTAATGTTTCAAACGGAGACTATTATTACTGCGTGATTGGTAACGGAAGTGGTGCAGGGCCAAGCTTCAAACTCCATTGGGACTGTAATTTTGACAGAACCGGATGCTCAAGTGATGGTGCATGGACTCGCTTAAACGAAACTGAATCAATACATTGCAGTGAAATCATCCTGAGCAGACCAGGAATAAAATATCTAAGTATACAGACTACCGGAGATAATACTGGAAGCGAGATAAACACTTACTTTGACCATGCTTACCTCATCGCAAAACCTTTCACATGGATTGTTTCTGGTGAAAGCAGGCAGGATAACGTTGACCTAAGATGCAGGGGAACTGATGATGCAGGAAGCTCTGAATGGTTTAATCCAACTGGAACATTATCCATAAACAGGGTTCCGGTGTACTTAGGAAACACAAGCATCAACATCACATACAACGAGAGAGTAAGCTTCAACATAACTGATTGGTTCTATGACTCAGATAATGATTACCTAAACATAACTTCAACTAACTCAACAAACATATTCACAGAGCTAAACGAGACAAACCTTACAATCTGGACAACAGTATGCACAACAGAAACCATAAACCTCACTGCAGATGACAACATGAGTATAACAACCCAGGAAATCCAGGTAAAGTCTGAGGGATGCCCTCCTCCAACAAGTATAAAGGACGGAACCAAAGGCGGAACAACAACTATCCCTGAAGAGGAGAATATAATCCTTGAGAAGATAGAGGAGATAAAAGCTCCGGTAGAAGAGAAAGAATCAAGCAAAGAAACAACAGAGCCAGAAGCGCCCCCTCAGGAAAGCGCTGCAAAGAGAACCCCTGATGAAGTAACCCAGCAGATAATTGACAAGAGATATTCGCTTAAGAGAAGCCTTCTTGTAGGCTTTGGAAAGTCGCAGATAACTGAATCTATAACCAATATTGACTTGTTTGACCTAGAAAATGTTGTAATAAATGTAACAATTCCAAAGAGTATAATCCAGTCAACTGATGAGATTACTGCAATAACACCATTCCAGATATTGGAAAGCGACCCAAAGATACAGTTCTTCCAGAAGACAATTGAGCCTTATAAGAAGACAGAGATAGTCTATGTCATAAACAGGGAAATCTCTGAGGAAGAGTTCAGCCTTATTGACATAAAGGTTGCGCCGAAAGAATTAACAGATGAAGAAAGGCTAAGAAGAGAACAGGAAATCCAGGACAAGATAGAAGAGACAAGCAAGGTAATCGACATAAACAGGGAAGTGCAGCTAAACCCGGACTCTACAACCTACACTTTAAATGTTGACTTCAAGGAAGAATCAGTGCTGTATGATGTTTCTATTTTCGAGGAAATCCCTAAGTGCCTTGTAGAGATAATAAAAGAAGAGCTAATCGAGTCTGACTTTGACTTTGAGATTGTAAACGCAGACCCATTGATTGTATGGCACTTTGACAAGTTAACAAAAGACCAGAGGATACAGTACACAATAAAGCAGTTCACTGATACAGACTGCGCAAACAAGGCAAAGTCAAAGGCCCTTGCGCAGCAGATAATAATGATAAGCGAGAGGTACAGCCCAAGAAAAGCTGCAATCCCGCTACTGGCTATTCCGATTGTGCTTCTCATAATCACGTTCTTCTCTAAGTTTGGGGAAGAACAGGTGCACAAGGAAGAGTACCTCAACAAATTAACCAAGTTTGCAAAAGTGCAGTATAAGCTTGGAAAGAAACAGGATGAGATAAGAAAGACTCTGCTAAGCCACGGCCACAAGGAAGAGGATATATCGCATGCCCTTTCCCTCAATGCAAAGAATCTCTTACATCACTGGCTTGTGAGGCTTGAGATAGGAATAGAAGAACTGCTCCTGGTCTTCCTTATAGGCCTTAATATAATGGATTTCCTTGAGATACTCCCTGGAGACATGGACTTCCTCAAGAAGCTTATTTCATGGATAGTCCTTGGCTACCTGATGTTTAGGGTAAGCCCTACAAACATATTGTTTGGAGAGCGCTCAAAATCAATAGATATCTGGATGATTTCTGCATACTTCCTGCTTATCATGAAAAACCTTGTGAATTTCACAAGGAACTTTGATGTCACAAGCGAGGTCCATTACCTAAGGGACTTGTTCCTGTTCATCAACAGGCATGAAACTGTGTTTGAATCTTACCTCTTCATCGCAGGAATAGCAGTATTGCTTGCGCTCACAGTAATAATTGTTCTGAAGCTAGAGGTAAAACAGCCTTCGATGATGTCCTTGTTCAAGGTGCTTGGCCATATGCATAAGAAGAGCGAGTTTGTAAAAAGGTTCATAATAACTCATGTCCTGATTATCGGCTTCTTTGTCATTGTATTCAACCTGTTCACAGAATGGCTTGCGATAGCAGTGGATGCTCCTCTTGCAACAACTGCAATATTTGTCTACTTATTCGTCCTTGTCAAGCACAAGAAGAGGCTAAAGCTTATTGAGTTCATCTACAAGATAGGCAATGTCGGAGAGAAGTTCTACGAAGGGTTCATTGACCTGTTCCATTACAAGAAAACCTTGTTATTAGGTCTTGCTGGAATGAAGCTATTGCACCAGATAACTGATGTA
>CAYUUH010000029.1:3190-9207 GCA_964447855.1 uncultured Methanosarcinales archaeon
ATCCTTGGAATCAATGACCAGATATATTTCAGCAGCCTTGGTTCAGGCCATACAGCAATATTCTCATTATTCAACCGCACAAGCATGTTTGCTGCAGAAACATTGGGGATGAACCTGACATTCAAATTTGTTCTTGCAGCAGGTTACTTGTTCAATATAGTGGCAATATTAATCCTATTGTCACTGCCAGCATTAATCTGGTACCATATGTATAAGTTCAGAGACCTTCCAGTCTCGAAAGTTCCTGCATTCAAGATTCAAAGCTGGCTAATTTCATTCTTCTTTGCGTCAATGACTGTGTTTATGATTTCGCCGGCATTCGAGATAGGCCACCTAAGCGGCGACGGATTAGTCGGGGTTGACGTAACAACTCAGTCCATTGCAGGATTTGAAGCATTGCAGACGCTGTTGCTTGTGGCATTTGTCACAGGCCTGATAATCTACTTGCTCTGCCATACAAAGGCAAAAGAGCTGCTTAAGAGGGTAGTTATAGTTTCTGCGCTTGCATTCTTCGGATATTATATGTGGCACTACTTCGCAAATGTAGTTGTCTACTTTGTAACAAAGATATTCCTCCTGCTTGAAGCACAGCCTTTCATAACAACCTACTTAGTGATAATGCTGTGCGTAAACATTGTGTTTTATGTATCAGGATTCATCTCATATTTCATAGAGCTGTTCTTGAGAAACGAGCTTGGGTTCCAGGCATTTGCGCAAAGAGAGTGGCTTGGATTCCTTTCACACCACAATATGCACCATATCCACTATAGCAATGCGCATGATGAGGAAAAGCACGGAGATGAAGTTGAGTCAATCATCAAGTTCGTAACGGATGAAGTGGCCCACTCTGAAGACCCGATAAAGACTGTAGAGAAGCTTATCCATCACGGATGGTGCCTTGAAACGATTGCAGAAGCTGTAAGGTCCTCGGGAATCGATGACGCGCACAAGAAAGATATTATGGCGCATATACTTGCTATAGAGAAGAGAGTGCTGCCATTAAAAGAGTATATAGAAAAGTACAAGGACAAGGCGCCTATTAAGATAATAACAAGGAACGCTATAAAGGTGGGCTGGACACAGGATGATATCAAGCTTGTGTGCGCTGGAAAAGAGGATAAGTAAAGTTATTTATACCGGAAAGAATCACAAAGAACCATGAAAACATTATTCATACCTGCCAAGTGCAAAGGCGAAGTCAAGGTAGAAAAGAAAGTAGCTGACCAGCTGCCTAAGAAGATTGGATTAATAACTACAGTCCAGTTTGTCGACCATCTGCCTGAAATGAAAACCCAGCTTGAGAAGTTCGGAAAAGAGGTTTTCATAGGCAAGGGCAAGCAGCTTCATGAAGGCCAGGTATTAGGGTGCGACTTTAGCTCTGCACAGTCAATATCTGATAAGGTAGATGCTTACCTGTATTTCGGCACAGGCCACTTCCATCCTGTTGGATTAGCCCTAAGGACAGACAAGGAAGTCTATATCTTGACTCCGATAATCCACACTTTCTCAAAGATAAGCAAGGAAGACATAGCAGAATACAAGAAAAACAAGAAAGTGGCCCTTACAAAGCTTTATGCTGCTGACACTGTAGGAATCTTAATCTCCACAAAGCCAGGGCAGTTCAACCTTGACCGTGCAATAGAGCTAAAGAAGAAGCTTAAGGACAAGAAATGCTATCTTTTTGTATCTGATATGATAAATGAGCCTGAGTTTGAGAACTTTAACTTCATCAAGGCATGGGTAAACACAGCATGCCCAAGGATTGAGTCCAAGAATATAGTTAACATAGACGACTTAGAATGAAGCCTGAACTTATTTCTCCAGCTGGGAATGAAGCAATGCTTTCTGCAGCGATAAATGCAGGAGCAGATGCTGTTTACTTCGGTGTTAAGGACCTTAATATGCGCATTACAGCAGATAATTTTGAGATCAGCCAGCTAAAGAAGCTGACAGATAAGTGTCATAAGGGCAAGGTTAAGGCTTACCTTACATTAAACACGATAGTTTATGATGATGAGCTTGAGAAAGCAAAGAAAATACTAAAAGAAGCAAAGAAAGCAAAGATTGATGCTGTTATCGCATGGGACTTATCCATTCTTGAAGAGTGCAAAAAGCTAAAGATTCCAATACACCTCTCAACGCAGGCTTCTGTGAGCAATTTTGAGGCATTGCTAAGCTATTATCAGAGATTTAAGATTAAGAAAATAGTCCTGGCAAGAGAATGCTCACTGGAGCAGATAAGAGAAATTGTCAAGAAGGTAAAAGGCAAGAAAATAAAAGTTGATATTGAGGTATTTGCCCATGGCGCAATGTGCGTTTCCATGTCAGGAAGGTGCTTTACAAGCCAGTTTGTGTTCAACAAGTCTGCAAACAGAGGCGATTGCCTGCAGAACTGCAGAAGAGAATACACTGTAATAGACGAGGAAGGAAATGAGCTTAAGCTTGAGAACAATTTTGTGATGAGCGCAAAGGATTTGTGCACTCTTCCTTTTATTGACCAGCTGATTGAGGCAGGGATATCCTCATTTAAGATAGAGGGCAGGAACAGGAGCCCTGAATATGTAAAAGTCGTTACTGAAAGCTATAAGGATATAATTGACTACTGCTTAAAGCACCAAAAATCAAAAGATAATGAGAAAGTGATAAAAGAGCTTGACGCAAAAGTAAAAGAAAATATGGAAAGGCTAAGGGCAGTCTACAACCGCGGTTTCTCAAACGGATTTTACCTTGGAAGGCCTGTCAACGAGTTCACAGACGAGTACGGGAGCAAGGCAATAAAGAAAAAGTTCTATGTAGGAAGGATAAGGAATTTCTACAAGAAGATAAAAGTGGCAGAGGTTATCATGGAAGACAACCCCCTAAAGGAAGGCGACGAGATAATAGTCCTTGGCAACAAGACTGGCGCAATAATAACAAATGTGAAATCAATGGAGCTAAATCACAAAAAAGTAAAAGAGGCTAAAAAAGGCCAGAGGATTGCGATACAGATTGATAAGATAGCAAGAGAGAATGATAAGGTGTTTGTGCTCACTTAAAATTCTTGCTTAGCTCATAGTTAACTGCCTTCTCAGGCCAGCCGTGCATCAAAAGAAGCTCCTTGATTTCTGATTTTTTCTTTCCTGATTTTGCAGCCTGGCTAACATACCTTGTCAGCTCAGGGAAGGGGCTCTTGTATTTCTTTATAGTCAGGTATATAATGACTAAAGAGACTATCACAGTCACTGAAATCAATGCTACAAGATATGCCTGTTCTGACATAGATATAAATCCGATTGTTACTGTCATTTTAGCTTCAACTCCTTGTCTACAAGGTCTGCAGGCCAGCCTGCGCTTAGCAAGACCTTCCTGATTTCATACACGTCTGCACCCTTGCGCAATGATTTCTTTACATAGCCTGTAAGCTCAGGATACGGGTGCTTCTCTATCCCAAGCACTGCATATGCTACGACAAAGACTATCAATGCGCCAACTAGTCCAGACGCAAGATAAAACAACTGCTTTGGAACTGCATCTATGCAGGCCTGCCATGTAAGCTTAGGCGGCGCCTGGTAGACTATCTCTTCTCTTGTGACATCTGGTTTTACTGCAACTGTCACATTCTCAGCCTCTGAAACTATTTCTTCCTCTATTTTCTGCGAAGTTATCGCAAAGTAGCCGAACATATAAGATTCAGCTGTGAAGTAAAGCTCTCCGCTGACAACTCCTGACGGCTTTGTCTCAAGCTCAACCCACTGGCCGTTGTCAAAAACATTAAGCTTTACTGCATCCTGCCTGTATTCCTGGAGCCTGAACCAGCTTGAATCAACCTTGAACTCTATCCTTGCGGTTTCTATTCCTTCCTTGTCGTCTATTCCGGAAGATGCTATCCTGAAATACTTATAAGCGTCCCTCAGTTTCACAGGTGCGCTGTTCTGGGTGATATACTGGACAGTCACATTTGCAAAAGGAGCCTCTTTTTTTACTGTAAACTTAACACTAGTCATTGCTATATTGGCCTGGTCTACATCAATCCTATAAACTTCATTTTTCTGAAGGAATTCTATTCCTACTGTCTTTAAGGCAAAGCTGTTTGCACTAAGCAGAACTAGAACCAAAACACCCAAAAGGATATTTTTTGTTTTCATGCCTGCTTCAGCCTCTCCTTCATAAAGTTTTCAACCTGTTTTGACATTATTATTCCTGCATCTTTGCAGCGCTTTGAGTATTTGTCATACACAGCCTTGTCTATGTTGAGGGATATTATTTTTTTAGCCATGGTAGTTGTGATATTATTGGTATTTTAGATATAAACGGCTTTGCGCTCAGTTCCCTGTCAATTATCTCCTTAGGCCATCCTGCCTTCACAAGCTCTTCCCTTAGGTGAGACTTAGTTTTGCCACGGTCAAGAGCCCGGTTTACAAAAGCAGTTAAATTTGGATATGGGTGCTGAGTCTTATCATAGATAAAGTAAGCGCTGAATCCTGCTCCTGAGATTAACATCAATACAAGAAGGGTTATCAGCCAGTTGTTCTTAATCCTGGCTAAGAAAGATATCTCTTCAGCCTCAGGCTCCTGAACTAATGCTCCTGTTACCTGGGTTGCATTATCCTCTTTTGGCGCTTCTTCAACTACTGGAGGCAAAGGCTCTACAATCGGCTCAGAGACAATTGCAAAATGGCCGAATTCAGCTACATCTGAAACATAGTATATCATGTCTCCTTCAGAGCCTCCTCTTGAAGTAGGAACTACCTTCCAGCCATCGGCAACATGGTAGTACAATGTAACATAATCTTCATCAAGGTTTTTCATTCTGAGCCATGACTGGCTTACCCTGAACTCAAGCTCGGCATTCTTCAAGGCTCCTCTTGGAAGGCCTTCTGTAGATATCCTGAAATACTGGTAAGCATTCCTTATTGCTAAAGGAGTCCTGTTCTCGTCCAATGCTTCCATCTTAATCTTAAGCTGAGGTATAAACGTGTTGACTGAGAATATGTTATGGGTCAGTGCAAGGTCTGCAAGGTCAAGGTCTATCCTGTATAAAGTGTCTGGCTCTACATCAAGCCTTATGATTGTTTTTTCTGTTGTGCTTCCACCAGTATATGCGCTTGAGCCTGATATGCTTGCATCTCCATCAGATGATGAGCTTGAAGAGCTCCCCCCATCATCAGAAGGCGCAACATATATCCCTCGAACAGCTGAATGCCCTAGACTTGTTATCTTAAACCTGGTTCCAAGGTCTCTGCAGTTTCCTGAAGAACCGCATTCTATCTTGGTGTAGCCTGAGCAGCTTGAAGTAAGCGAAGAAACAGGAGTTGATTCGTCATCAGCAATACATACATAGTTGTAGGTTGAATTAACTTTGTTTATGTAGACTGTTTTTGTGGTGCCTGACATTATCAAGTTCCTAACCCTAATAGTGCCTGCTGCAGAGTCATATTCAATTGTCCAGTTAGAGAATAAGGTGTTGGATGCAAAGTTCCAGTCAAATTCCATCAAAGTATTGTCAGAGGAGTCTGTTACATTGACCTTGAGTGTCTCGTTGAATATTTTGGATGTGTTCTCTGAGTTGTTTATCCTTAGTTTTATTGTGGTTAATGAGTCAATATCTGAAACATTGCCTATAAGCCTGTCGAGAGTGTCGTTTATGCCGTCATTGTCGTCATCAGAATCATTAAAGTCTGGATTTCCATCCCCATCAAAGTCAGAGGCTTCCAAAACAGTTAAAGTCAGGCTTGTTGAGGCAGCTGAGTCTCCGTCACTTACATTGACTGTAAGATGGTAAGTTCCTGAGTCAGATGTTGTTGTCTGCCATGTGAAATGATTGCCTGATGTTGTGAATCTGGAGTCGTTTATTGCATAGGTTAACGCTTCGTTATCAGCATCTACTCCAACTGCAGTTATGTTCACCAGGTTTGATTCGTTCGCAGTTATATTGGAAATTGGATTTATTGAAACTGCTGAGTTTCTTATGGTCAAAGGTGTTGAATTTACCCATAGTCCCCATTCTTTTCCGTCATGGGCTCTTACACTGAACTTCC
>CAYUUH010000030.1:0-241 GCA_964447855.1 uncultured Methanosarcinales archaeon
CCACCTCCTCCGCCTCCACCACCGCCACCTCCTCCGCCAGTTAGAATCTCAAGGCCGGAAATATCTCCAGGAGTTACTGTGAGCAGGCCAAGATATTCCCTTCCATGTATGGAAGTTACCTATACTGAAACAAGGGAGCCATTAGGTATGAATCTTGGCGCAGCAGTAGACCCAGGCCTTATCCCAAGGGGCTATGAGGTTGTTGTAGACCCATTCAATATGGAATGCTCTGGTGAATCAT
>CAYUUH010000030.1:251-9148 GCA_964447855.1 uncultured Methanosarcinales archaeon
CAGTAAGCATTCCGGAAAACTTCATAGATGTCCAGGCCCTTAGGTGCAAAGGGGGCTTCTGTGTTCCAACTAATGTCACAACTGTTCAGGCTTTAAGGTGTGGAAAGGCAATTGTAAAAGAGCTTGAGCGTACATCAGAGGTTCTTCAGCCAGACGCACTTCCAATAAATATAACGGAAATCCAGGCAAATATAACCTCAATTACAGAGGCATTGAAGAGCGGAAACACGAGCATCAGCTTCAAGGGAGAATTGCTTGAAAATATCCAGGCAAGGATTTCTATGCCAACGACAACTGTTAAAGAAGCTCCAAACCCTTCATTGCAGATTTCAGGAACTCCGCTCATATTGACTTTGGAGAATGCAAAAGAAGGTCTTGCAACAGAAGTTACATTGCCCTATGTTGCCTCTGAAAATTTTGACCCAGGAAGCATTGCATTGTATGTCATGCACAACGAAACCTGGGAATATCTTGGTGGGGATGTTAATGAAGAAAACAAGACAGTTACAGCAGTAGTTGAGAATATAACCCATTACCTTGATGAAAACAACCAAGTTATGTTTGCGGCAATGGGCATCTTATGCATAAACTGCCTCAACACAAGCTTTGAGATGGTATATTCGCCTGAGGTTGAGACAAGGGAAGCAATATTATTCATCCACGGGCTTGCATCATCCCCAAGAGTTTATGATGATATTGTAAATGATATTAAGCTTACAAACCAGCCGTTCAAGGTCTATGTATTCGGCTACCCCTCATCCAAATCAGTTGATGAGAATGCAGAAGACCTGATTAATCATCTGCAGGTAAATTCCAACTCATTTGACCATCTGCATATTGTAGGCCACAGCTTAGGTGGCTTGATTGCGCAGCAGGCGCTATACAGAAGCTACCTTGGAAACCAGGAAGTTCCTGGCATGTACTCCTACTTGGACAAAGTCAGAAAGGTTATACTTATAGGCGTACCTAATGAAGGAACCCCAATTATTAAGACGTATGAGAACTTGTTCAAGCAGCTAATAAACGAAAAGACGGGCCCGAAACTATTCAATATTAACTCAAAGATCATTGATGACCTTGCAAAAGGAAAGATTACCCCTCAGCTGCCAAATATTGATTATTATGCAATAGCAGGAACAAAGGCATACGAATTTAACAGGTTCCTGCTTGATGAGGAAACCTACGGAAAAACAGATGGTATAGTCCCTGTTAAGTCAGCGCAGCGCGTTGGTGACGACTACCTAAATGACCCATGCAGAAATTATTGGGAGCTTGATGTTACTCACACTAACCTGGTAAACAATGAGATAGCCAGGAAACTTATTGAGAAGATTGTAGCAAGGGAGATACTAACATCTGAAGATATTGTGGGACTTGGAACCCAGAAATTCTTTGACTTGAGCATCACTGACTGTAATCCAGAAGATGTATATGTTATAATCGGTAAGAGGATTGCCGAAACAGAGGTGCAGGACCTGACAGGATGCTTGTGCGGCAATGGGGTGTGCGGAGAAGGCGAAGACCAATACAATTGCCCAACTGACTGTGCATTCTTCGGCGCGCCAAAGAGGGTTGGATGGTTAATGTTGGTTTTATTGATCTTGTTATGGATACTTTGGCTGATAATAAGAAAGAAACCAATAATGGCTCTGATGTATTCTGACAGAGAAGAATATCACAAAGCCATGCGCAAGATGGAAGAGAAATATGGGAAGATTAGCCGTAAAGCAGAGGAGTACAATTTTAGGTTTACGAGGCACTACGAAAAAGAGATGGGCAGGGGGCTAAGGAAAAGATTTGTGTCATTCAAGAAATGGATAATCTTAGACAGCCAGCTTGCAAAGTTAAAATTGCTCACTATGCGCGTTGAAGGGGACTCGACAGTAAACTGCAAGAGGGGCATTAACATTGACCCTGGTTATGTTGACTGGAGAGGAGTTTTCATTGCAGGCCTCGAGAAAAAGCCATTCAAGAAAGATATTGGAAACAAAGTTTGCTTAGCCAAGTATCTAGGATTTAAGAAAGGCGAAGTAGTAGACTTTGATTATACCTTTGCAGACTACAAGCTAAAGCAAAACAAGGAGTTTTTCTTAAGCCTGATAATAACCAAAGAAAATGCAAAGAAGATTGTTGAGAAAGGCAGAAGGTATATTGATAAGAAGATAGTGGAGAAGCTAAGGCACTATAGAAAAGACGCTGAAAAAGAATTTAATCATTTCAAGAAAGAATTAAAAGATCTCAGGAAAGCCCTTAAGTAGCTTTTTCTTACATTTAAAGATTATTATACTTACATATATAGATAATTCTACATACTAAAACAGAAAAGTATTTAAAGTTATTACTTACATATATAGATAAAGTACTTACATTAACAGATAAAATTGTGGTCTTTACTCACATTTAAAGAAAATAATGGTTAAAGCTGGTCAAAAAAAGAAAAAAGGTACAGACTTCCCTATTTCTGAACTCGATAAAGATTTTGAAAAGTTCAAGAAACTTTATGAAGAGCTCAAGGAAAAATATGGTGCAGTTGAATTAATCCATAAGGCTGAAGAAAAAGAAGTTCTTGTTCCTACTGGGATATTCAATAAAACATTAAGCCCCCTTGAATCGATTTCCAAGTATTTGAGGGAAAATCTTCACTTATCCAACAAGCAGATTGGAAAGCTGATGGGCAGAAGCGAGAAAACAATCTGGCAGGCATATAATTCTTCAAGAAAAAAACATCCCCAACTGTTTGAGATTTCTGAAACCAAGTTTGTTGTTCCCGTATCTAAGCTTTCTGACAGGAAGTTCAGCGCTTTTGAAAGCATTGTAGACTATCTAAAAACCAAGTTTGAGCTGTCTTATCATGAGATTGCAGTCCTTTTGAGAAGAGATGACAGGACAATCTGGACTATACACTATAGGGCTAAGGCTAAGAAAAGAAAATGATGAATAAATCATGGTTTAGCAAAGAAAGGCTGTATTTCATTAGTTTAGTAGCTCTGTTTGCCTTATTTGTTACTCTGACATTTACCACTTTAGAGCCCGAGATTACAGGCCTTTTGACGGCAGAGCATACATCAAACTATACAAAAGAGCTGGATGTCAAATTGGACAGCAACTATAATTATGCGCTTAATGCCAAAGGAGAGCTAAAATCAGTAAGGCTTACTGGCTCTGTATCTAAAACAGGCAGCGCCAAAGTTTACCTCGAAGCAAATGGAGCTAGATACCTCATATTTGACAGCAATCTTCTTGATGAAGATGGAAACCTAATCACGGGTTATGCTATAATTAATGAAACAAATGAAATAATTGGCGATAGTCCAATAGTTAATGAAACAGTCAATGAAGCGAATCAATTTAACGAAACTTTAAATCAAACTTTGAATGAAACAATTGAAGAAATAATCAATGAAACAAATCAATCGATTAACAATAATTCAAAGATTGATGAAACAATAATAAAAGAGATAACTATCAACCTGGCTTATAATGGAGGAACTAACTTTGATTCTGATAATAATGGGATTGAATCAATTGATGGCGCAATTGATTTTACTGTAGATAGTTCTTCATTTAACTGGGATGTTGATTCTTCTAAGTTATGCACAAGGTGGAAGGTTGATTCTGGGGAAGAAACCACGATAATCTGTTATGGTGCTCAGGCCTGCTGTAATTTTGTCGGGTTAATGCCCAATCGGCTTGGATGGAACGAAAGCCTTGCTATGACTTATGGAAGGTACGGAAGCGGTTATGAAAACACTGTTTCTAGCCAGATTATTTATGCTGATGTAGATAATGCAGAGATCTATTATTCTGAATGGTCAGATGGGCTGCCTGCAGAATTTGTTCCCGAGTTCATCGAGTTTGAAGATATTTGCATTGAAACTTGCTTGCTTGATGGGCTTGATGCGACAGACTACGCCCTTGTGTTTGATGTTGAAGGTGCTGTGTTGAATGTTAGCAGTATTGAATATGCTATTGTTGAGGCTGCTGAAGAGCCAGCGTTAATTGTTATGGATGAAGAGATCAGAATTATGTCTGCAGAGGTAAATGAGACAATTGTCCTTAATTCAACTTACGGCACAAATTACACTACAGAGAACCTTACTGTCCATTATATATTGAATGACTCTAATGCTAAAGCAGTCATAGACTGGAAACTGAATGGAAATAGTATGGCTGTTTTGAATATGCCATTTGAAAACAACACAATAAATGTCTCAAACTCAACAAGAGATTATTCTGATTATGGCAATGATGGAACTGTTGTAAACGCAACATGGAACGCAACTGGAGGTTATGATGGAAAGGGGGCTTATGAGTTTGACGGAGATTACATAAACATAAGTCATTCTGAAAGTTTAGATATAACTAACGAAATCACTATGGCGGCTTGGATACGCCCCTATCCAGATACCATCAATGATAATGCAATCATCTCTAAAGAAAACTTAAACATTGCAAGTTATGAAAGTTCTTATTCTCTAACATTTGATACTGATAATAGGTCGAGATGTTCCTTTAACAGTTTTAATAAAGATGTTTATTCTAGCATTGGGAGCGTTCCGCCCAATGCTTGGTCTCACGTTGCCTGTACTTATAATGGCTCGATCATAAAGGTTTATGTAAATGGTATAGAGAATGGTTCATCAGCCTACACAACCGCCATCAGCTCAAATAATCACCCTGTTTACATTGGGATATGGTATAATCCAGTTACTCAATATTTTTTCAACGGAACAATAGACGAAGTAATGATTTTCAATAGGTCATTATCTTCGGAACAGATAAAAGTACTATACGAAAACAGGACAGACTTAATCGTTTCTCAAGAAACTAATATTGGAGATGTATGGCAGGCATGCATTACGCCTAATGATGGTTACGAAGATGGCGCTACTAACTGCAGCAATAATTTGACAATAGTTAATGCTCCACCAACACAACTCACACCAATCCTAAACACCACATTTGGAACAAACACAAGCATAGAAAACTTAACTGTCTACAACATCTCAACATATGATGCAGAAGGAGACTCAGTAAAGAACATAATCAGCTGGTACAAAGATGGAAGTCCGATTATGGTTCTTAATATGCCTTTTGAAGGAGGAAGTAATTCTACTTACACAAAAGATTATTCGCCTTACAGCAACAATATAAATGTTTCAGGCGCAATATTCAACTCAACTGGAGGCTACGAAGGGAAAGGAGCGTATGATTTTGATGGTGTTAATGATTATATCCTTACTAATCTAAGCCAATCTGTGGTTACTTATTCTTATTGGGCTAGAAATCAGTCAGGAGTATGGCATTTCTATGTTGATGTTAATGGCACTCAGTATATAGATGGGGCTTTTAGCTCTTTTGATGGTTTTATTTATACTAAACTGGATGGCATGATTTACATTGGGGCTAAAGCTCCCTCACAACCAACCAATCTTTCAGAGGTTGTTTTATGGCTTGATGCTGATGATTTGATTGGTAGTGATGGAACAAGCATTTCAACCTGGAGTGACAAAAGCGGAGAGGGCAATGACGCAACACAAGGAACCTCAACCTACATGCCAAAATTATACAATAGTGTAATAAACGGACATAAAGTAGTGAAGTTTGATGGAAGCAATGACTTTCTTAATGCTGGAACTATTAGGAACACACAAGGAGAAGTAACTGCTTTTGTAGTTTCTCAAAGGACTTCAGCATCTGGAGATCAGTGGCAGAGGATTATTAGTTCCTGGGGTGGTTCTGATGCTAATGATTATACGGGCGCTTCTTGGACTGTTACTGGTGCATGGGATTTGAGTGGATGGCCTACAGTTTATAGTACAGATATTCGTGTAGGCAAATATTCTTCCGGAAAAGAAATAGATAATGTTGTGATTGGTGCTTATTCGCTGTCTACAACTTTATATAATTTTTATGGAGATATATCAGAAATCCTTATCTATAATGTTTCTCTTTCAGATGAAGAGGTAAACAAAACAAAATCGTATCTATCTGCAAAATACTCCATTAATGTGTCATTTGATTTTTTCAACGGTACAATAGACGAAGTGAAAATCTATAATTACCCATTGTCTCCGGAACAAATACTTGCATTGTATAACAACAGGACAGACTTAATCGTTTCTCAGGAAGCATCTAGTGGGGACGTCTGGCAGGCATGCATAACTCCAAATGACGGAAATGCAGATGGAAATACAAACTGTTCAAACACAGTTACATTAACTGGAGGGACTAGCTCAAACATAACATTAGTGTCCCCTGAGCAAGGATTTGTAAATTCTGATGAAACAAATTACAGCCAGAACGTAAATTTCACATGCAACGCAACAACAGACGGCTCATTAGATAAACTGACTCTCTATATCTGGAACGAGACAGGTAAATTAGTGAGTACAATAGTAAATGATAGTGTATCAGGCTCATCTGATGAGGCTAATTTCACCTATGTCCTGCCTTATGAGGGAATCTTTTATTGGACATGTGAAGCATCAACCACGCTTGGTGATAATGATTTAAGTTATGAAAACAGGACCCTTTACATAATAAACGGAACAACTCCAATAATAAGTCTGTGGAATGGAGTCCCCATAAATAACTCTGTTCAGTTTAACGAGACGGTTGTCTTCACGTTCATTGCATACTCTGAAGTTGGAGGCAGCTTAGATTGCTACCTCATGATAAATGACACAATAAACAAATCTTTTACAACAGGCCAGGGAGAGAACCAAACAAACACTACATTTGGTGAAGGCACATATCGTTCCAGGATAGGCTGCTATGACTCAGACTCGAACTTTGGACTTTCCGAAGAACGAATATTCACAGTAAGCTTCCAGTCAGACACAAATGCTCCAAATATTACATTAATCTCCCCTGCAAACTCATCATCATTTATCAACGGGAATATAACCTTATTTTATAATGCTACAGATGACAGTGGAAGCCAGTATTGTACATTGTACACAAACACAACAGGAACATGGCAGCCATACAGCGGTTATGAAAATCGATTAGTTTCAAACGGCGTGCTTGAGGACATAAGCCTCGAGAATCTTGGTAATGGAGCCTATATATGGAACGTAAAATGCACAGACCAGGCAGGAAACTACAATTTTTCTGATGCAAACTACTCTTTCAGTGTCGATGATAATGTTATATGTTATTGTGATTCATTCAACACCTGCTTTAACAGGATGAATGACGTTGACTGCACAATAATAAGGCTTACACAAGACATATCCGGCTCAGGAAATGTGATAAACAAGCCAGGTAGGTTGTGCAGTGAGAAGCCTTACAAAACATTTGACGGCCAGGGCCACAAAATAACCGGAGACGGAAGTGACTTTGCAGAGTTTGTGGCAGTAGATAACCAGTTCTTAAAAACAAATTATATCTATATAGTCATTGATGTTTCTGGAAGTATGGGTGGAGGCCAGCTTGAAGCTCTTAAGGCTGACACAAAAGATTTCATCAACGCTATCCTTGATGATAATAGTGCTGATAATTATATAGGGCTCATTCAGTTTTCCAGCTACCCCACAACTTTGTCTGGATTAAGCAAGAACAATAATTCATTAATCGCTGCTGTTAACGGCCTCAGTGCAGGAGGAATGACTGCAATCGGAGACGCAATCTATAGCGCCTATAATGACTTAAAGAACCGGGAAGGAAGAAGGACTATCGTTCTTCTTACTGATGGCATGGAAAACACAGGAACGTACACAGCAGCTTATGCTTCGCTCTTGTGCAACCAGGAGGGCATAACAGTTACAGGACTTTCTTATGATAATCTTCTGAATGATGAGTCTCAGTATTGTGGCCTGCAGAATATAGTGATAAAAAACTTGACTATCATTAATTTTGGGACTGCATTGAAGTTCGAGAACGTTATTAACGTCAGCGTTATCGATGTTAACATAACCAATGTCAACAAAGGAATACAGTTCAACAATGGAAGCATCCTAGAGTTCTCAGGAATAACAATGGAAGATTATTCAAGGGGACTTGTATTCAATAATTCAGTAACAAGTTTCCATTCACATAATAAGGGAATAAACATAACTGGAGATATTGAAGTGGTTGATGGTGCTAAACTCCTTGGAGACGGAACAGAAGTTACAATTTCAATTAATGTTAATGGAAACCTGACAATAGACTCAAGTTCCTCAATAAACGTTACAGGAAAAGGCTATCCTGGAGGAGGGGTTGGCATTGGGCAGAACAACGGCACTGGCCCAGGAGGAGGGAAGTATTACAAGTCTGGAGTATCTTGTGAAAGTGTATGGTCTGGCGGTGGAAGCCATGGCGGAGATGGTGGAAACGGCTCATCGGGGTCTTCAGGAATATCCAAAGCATTAGCTTACGATTCAAGCCTTTATCCTGTGATGATGGGAAGCGGAGGAGCAGGCAGAATCTATTTCTCATACAATGCTGGATATGGCGGAGGTGCAGTTGTTATCAAAGCAGATAGCTTCAACCTTGATGGAATGATATCTGCAGACGGAACAGGATTTAGGACATCGGCATTAGATGATATATGGAGTGTCGGCGGTGGTGCTGGAGGGACTATCCTGATAATTACAGATAATCTTACTGGTTCTGGCAGCTTATCAGCAAAAGGAGGGAGAGGGTATTATACTACAGTATCGTGTAGTTACGGCCGTTCATATGCTGGCGGAGGCGGAAGGATTGCTGTATATTACAACAATTCTAATTTCAACTATCAGAATGTCAATATAAGTGCAGGAAAAGAGTATGTTCCTGACTATATCTCTCCTTCAAACCATGGAACAGCTATATTCGTTGATGAAGACGATAATTCTGCCATCATAACTCAAGGGTTTAAGTTCCAAGGCGTTTCTGGAAAGGCAAATGAGACAAGAAATACTACTTTCTTT
>CAYUUH010000031.1:0-9041 GCA_964447855.1 uncultured Methanosarcinales archaeon
ACTTCAGCCTCTGCCCTTGCCTCCTCAGTCTGAGGGATGTGCAGGTTCATTTCGTCTCCATCAAAGTCAGCGTTATAGGGCTCGCATACAGCAGGATTTAATCTCAATGTCTTTCCAGGAAGAACCTTTACCCTGTGGCACATCATAGACATCCTGTGCAGTGAAGGCTGCCTGTTGAATAGTGCAATGTCTCCGTCAAGAAGATGCCTTTCTACTACATATCCAGGCTGAAGCTCTTCGAGGCTTGCTTCCTTTGTTTCATCGGTTATCTTTTTCTTCTTGCCGTCTGGCCTCATGATATAGTTGGCGCCAGGATACATTGCTGGGCCTTTCTCTATAAACTTCTTTAGGTATGTTAGGTTCCAGGTGTTAACTCTCTCTGGAACAGTAAGCTTCATAGCCATTATTAATGGAACTCCAACTTCATTTAAGTCGAGCATAGGGTCTGGAGAAATAACTGTTCTTGCAGAGAAGTTTGTACGCTTTCCTGCAAGGTTATGCCTTATCCTTCCTTCCTTGCTCTTGATCCTTTCAGTGATAGTCTTCAATGGCTGCCCTGACCTGTGTCTTGCAGGCGGCAATTGCGCAACATTGTTGTCAAAGAAAGTTGTAACGTGATACTGCAATAGGTCCCAAAGGTCTTCAACGATTATCTCAGGAGCTCCTGCGTTGATATTTTCAAATAATCTCTGGTTGATTCTGACGATGTCTCCAAGCTTATGTGTCAGGTCATCCTCGCTTCTCTCTCCTGATTCCAGGGTGATTGATGGCCTCATGGTTACTGGAGGGATAGGCATTACTGTAAGGACCATCCACTCTGGCCTTACATGCTGAGGGCTCATGCCGAACATGACTAAATCTTCATCAGGTATCCTTTCAAGCCTTGCCCTGACTTCGATAGGAGTTATCCTCTTCTCATCTTCAAGGTATGTTGTAGGCTTGTCAATTGTTATCTTCTTCTGTCTGCTCTTGCAGTGAGGGCATTTATTGGATGTTTTTAGTGCAGAAACAATGTCCTTTATCTTAGCCCTTCTCTGTTCAATCCCCTGTTCTTTCTCAATCTCTTCGAGCTCTTTCCTGTATGCTTCAATCTTGTTCTTCGGGATAAGAATCTTTCCGCACTCCCTGCATGTGCACCTTAGCAGATTGAGTATTATAGTTACAAACTTGATATGGATTATTGGCCTGGCAAGCTCTATATATCCGAAGTGGCCTATGCACTCCTTAAGTTTTGATCCGCATGTCTTGCATTTAAGCCCGGGGTCGATTACTCCAAGCCTTATGTCCATCAGGCCGCCGTCAACTGGGTAGCCTTCTTTATCATATAGCTCAGGAGTGACTATCTTTGCAGAAGCCATCTTCTTTACCATCTTTGGAGAGAAAACTGAGAATATTATGCTGTCTATCTTTTTGTTGATATACCTGTCTTGTTCAATATGCTTGAACTCTTTCTTCTCTTCAGTCTTTCCTTCTTCTTTCTGTTCAGGCTCTTCTTTGGTTTCCTGAACTTCTTCTTTTACTTCTTCCGTAACTTTTTCTTCGTCTGCCATTTTATTTGTACTTGCTCTTCAATACAAGCTTTGGATATATCCCTAATGATTTGAACTCATCAAGTATCAGCTTGAAAGCATAGCTTATTTCAATATCAGTTATCTCAACATTATCGCCGCAGATTGGGCAGTAAGACTTGTCTTTGAACTCATCTCTTACTGCAATTATTCCGCAGTTCTCGCATAAAGGAACGACTGTCCTGTCAGAGTCAAACCTCTCTTTAAGGGTCAATGAAGCTCCATGTGCTACAAGCGCGTCTTTCTCCATTTCTCCCATCCTCAGTCCGCCTTCTTTTGCACGGCCTTCAGTCGGCTGCCTTGTAAGCAGTTGGATTGGTCCCCTTGCTCTTGAGTGTATCTTGTTAGATACCATGTGCTTTAGTTTTAAGTAGTACATATTTCCTACGAATATTTTTGCCTGGAACTGCTCTCCAGTCTGGCCGTTATAGAATGTTTCTGTCCCGTTCTCTCTGAATCCAAGGCTCAAAAGCTCTTTTCTTAGTTTCTCCTCTGGTTCAGCATCGAATGTTGTTCCATTGATATACCTTGCAGATAAGCATCCTACTTTTCCTCCAACTAACTCAATCAAGTGAGAGATTGTCATTCTTGAAGGAATTCCGTGAGGTGAGAATATTAAGTCAGGCACTATTCCTGAAGCTGAGAATGGCATGTCTGATTGGGGCACAATAAGGCCTACAACTCCTTTTTGTCCGTGCCTTGAAGTGAATTTGTCTCCAATCTCAGGCCTTCTCTGGTCTCTTATCCTTACTTGGACGAGCTTGTTTCCTTCTTCATTCTCTGTGATTAGTACAAAATCAACAACTCCCTTTTCTCCGTGCTTTGCTGCAACAGAGCTTTCACGCCTGCTGCTTGAAGCAAGACTGTACTCTTCAAGTGAGCTTAAGAACCTTGGAGGGCTTGTCTTTCCTATTATAACATCCCCTTCAGCAATCTTAGATTCAGGATAAATTATTCCGTCCTCTTCAAGGAACCTGTAGTCTCTCTCAGATTTATAGCCCTTGACATCTTTCTCTGGGATTGAGATTTCATCAACAAGGCCTCCAGCATATCTTAGTTCTTCTGCGATGCTTGGCCTGTAGTAAGTGGACCTTCCAAGGCCAAAATCAATGGAACCTTTGTTCAATATAATAGCATCTTCCATGTTGTATCCTTTGTAGCTCATTATTGCAACAACAATGTTTTGTCCCGCCGGGTGAGCATGGTAATCACTTATGTCATGAATTATTGTGTTGGTTATAGGAATCTGAGGCGTGTGGAGGATGTTTACATCCATATCCATCCTTACAGAGAAATTAGCTGCATAGAATCCCAATGCCTGCTTCTGGTTCTTTGAGCCTGCATTAAGTCTTGTTGACTGGTTGAAATTTCCATATGGAACTAATGATGTGCACAGCCCAAGCATCGCCAAAGGCGTTATCTCAAGGTGCGTGTGCTCATTTGTAAGGTCTTTTTCAAAGAAAGCGATTAACGCATTTTCTTCTTCATCAGCATCAAGATACTCGATTACACCCTGCTTAATCAAATCTGACCATGAAATCTCATTCTTTTCAAGCTGCTTTATGTGCTTTTCCGTAAGCAAAGGCCTTCCTTCCTTAACTATTATTAAAGGCCTTCTTGCCCTGCCCCTTAGGCAGTCAATATATACTTTATCAGAAGTCTCATCATATTTAACATTAACATTGTCAACAAGCGCGCCTTTTCTCCTTTCAGAGCGTACGCTCTCTACAAAAGCCTTCGGGTCTTCGATAACCCCTACGAATTTGTCGTTTAGATATACTTCGCTCATTTTACCTGTTTAAGCCCTAATCCAACCAACTTCTTTTGGATTTCTTCTTCGTCAGAATCTCCAGATATATTGCACAACAATGAAAGGTTCTTTCTCAGCCCGATGTTGGTTCCTTCGGGAGTCTCGATTGGGCAAAGCCTTCCAAGATGTGTGCTGTGGAGTTCTCTTGCTTCGAAGTTTTCCTGCGAAGCTGATAATGGGCTTACAACCCTCTGTAAATGTGATAATGTCTCAAGAAAGTTCAGCCTCTGTATCCTCTGGCTTATTCCCTTCCTTCCTCCAACCCATGTTCCTGTTGCCATGGACGAATAAAGCCTCTGTGTCAGTAGCTTCTCCCTGATAATCACTTTTATGCTTGGGAACTTCCCTCTCTTGACAATCCTCTGGAAGTTGTAAAGAAGGTCTCCGATAAGCACTTTTAAGTTGACTCTGATAAGGTCTGCAAGAAGGTCTCCTGAAAGCTTTAACCTCTTGTTCATGTAGTGGTCTTTGTCGTCTTCTTCAAGCTCTCCATTGGATACCTGAATATATTTCTGCATCATCTTGCACAGGTTATATGCTTTTAGGATTCTCTGCTGAGGCTCAATGCCTAAGTGAGGAAGAAGATACTTATCCACTATTTCCTTTATCCTCTCTATACGTATTTCTTTGGTTTGGGTTATTCCAATCTTCTTTGCAATTAGGTCAAGAGCATCTTCGCTCGTTTTTACATCAACAAACTCAAGAAGGTTTATCAGGATTTCATCGTACTGCCTGTCGCTTGAGACAAACTTGACGATTTCCTCGTCCTTTAGCAGGCCTAAAGCCTTGATTACAAGTACTGCAGGAATCCTTTGGACTCTTGTGAATGTAAGGTAGAATATTCCGTCTTTCATCTTTTCTATCGTATGCGGAATCTTGAATGAGCCTCTTTCAGAGAACAATCTTCCCTTGTAATCGCTTGGACCCGTTGAATTCTTCTCTATAAGCAACTTGTTAGCAGCAAGGTCCTCAATGCTGATAAGGACTTTCTCTGTTCCGTTTATTATAAAATATCCTCCAGGATCATCTGGGTCTTCTCCATGCTGCACAATCTCTTCATTGCTCATCTTGTTCAGGTGGCAGCATTTGCTCTTAAGCATGATTGGAAGGTTTCCTATCTGCGTGGTGAAGCTCTCCCTCTGAACATCATTAATGTGTGCGCTTACCTCGATGAATATTGGAGCAGAATAAGTTATCTTTCTGAGCCTTGCCTCAACCGGGAAAATCTTTCTCTTGCTTCCGTCAGCTTCAGTTACCTCTGGTTTGGTTACCCATATCTTGTCAAACCTTATCTTGAAGTTGTCGACATTATGAGGAATTATTGTCGGTACGATTTCTTTGTTCTCTTCGACAATAGACTGAAGCTCCTTGTCAATAAAGTTGTTGAACGAAGCTATGTTAGAATCAACAAAACTCTGTTCTTCAAAATACTTCTGGATTAGCGTCTTGCTATACTTATACATTTATGACTCCCCTGTAGAATACAGCTTCTCCAGCTGTAGGACTTTTTCTTATAATCTTGATTACATCCCCAGGCTTTGCTCCAAGGCTTTGGATAGCCGGGTCCTCTTTTAGTATTTTTGGAAGCTCATTTAAGGTTATGTTGTACCTTTTGAAAAGAGCTTCTTTCTCCTTTTCACCCAGCTTTGAGTGTTTTGGAGTAAGCGAATGCTTGTCAATCTTTAATTTCTTTTTTGGCATATTTATCCTCTGAACATAAACTGGGCCGGACGAGATTCGAACTCGCGACCGCCTCATTAAAAGTGAGGCGCTCTACCAGGCTGAGCTACCGGCCCTTAATTTTGGCGTTTTTTAAAAAAAACGCCCTGGCCGGGACTTCCATGAGCTTTCTTTCGGTAACTCTTTTTGAACCCGGGTTACCGGAGTGACAATCCGGTATGATAGGCCAACTACACTACCAGGGCTTTATAGCAAACTCTCTCTAGATAGGTTCAACTACATAGTAGCGTTTTATCTAAGGAGAAATTTACTTGCCATCAAAAGCCAGAATTAAGGAGCTATTTATAAATCTTATGCTTTTTAACTCATAAAATCAGAAAATCAAGGGATTAAGCCTGTTTTTGGGGCAACAACACTCTTTCTGCTTGTGTCTTGGCCAATGGGACAAGCCCTTCACCAGCAGTTCTTCTATGTATTTCTACCCCCTGGTCACCAGAAAGGATACTATCAAGTGTTCTGCAAAACTTTGCAGGGTCCACTTGAATCCCCCTAGCAACAAATTCAGATATATCTAATTCAGTGAAGGATTCAGGCATTTTCCCTCTCCATATTTTTAATGAACTATAGTTTACTCCGAATACTGCTGCCCACAAATACGGTTCATTTGGGAGTTCTATATCTCTTGTCAGTTCTCCACCGTTAACCAGGCTCCCATATCTTAATGAGTACATTTTATCAACGGTAATTATATAAAATATATAAAACTTTTCAGCCAAAGAACTTATCAAGCTTCTTTTGATGCTTGCTCTCGACCAAATCATCCTTGGAATAGCCGATTACTTCAAATATTTTCTCGACAGCAGGGATAACCTGATTGTTGATATAATAATCAGCGTCATACTCCCCTGCCTTAACTTCTTCAGGAAGTTTTGCCCTGTCTCGCACTCGGTCATTTCCCTGCGTGACCACATAGCTTATCATGCTGCCAGGCCCTACAGAGATTCCTTTGTTTTTCAGTTTCTGCGCAACAGCAACATGAGGTCCAACAGCGTCATAAGACTTAACCTCTTTCTGAAGCTGCATCTTAATGATGACTTTATCAGTGGCAACTTTCTTATTTCTCAGTTCGTGGATAACCCCTTTTACATACTCAAAAGCCTTTGCCTTGTCGCCTTCTTTTAGTATAATCTCAAGAACCTTCTCCTGAGTCTCTTTCGAGATTATGCTCCAGTTCCTCCTTACTGTTTCAAATCCTTTTATCTTTATATTGCCGTGCTCAGAAGCAAGAGCATACTTTTTCTTTGCGCCAAATGGGCCTATCTTCGCAGACACAAATATCCCGCTCGGATAAAAACCTTCATACTCCAGCTCCATAAGGCCGGGAAGCTCAAGGTTTATTTTTTCAGAGAATTCCTCTGCATCTTTCTTGGTCTTTCCCTTTAAGCTTATGAATATAGAATCTGTATCAGAATACAAGACCTTGAATCCTTCTGCCTTTGCCTTGTCGATAACTTTCTGGATATAGAATCTTCCGTAAGCTGTTACTGATTTTGCAGACTCCATAGAATACCATCTTGCGCCGTAGAATCCAAGGTAGCCATAGAAAGAATTTGCAAGAAGCTTGAGGCTGTTTGCCCTTGCTTCAAGGAAAACGTTCTTCTCCTGTTTAACCATTTCCTTTATCCTCATCCTTCTTGTAATAAGATCTTCGATTATAGTTGGGATGAATCCTTTCTTTTTTGTGCAGAACCAGTATTTCTCGTCAGTAGGAGCAACATTCTTGCCGGCGCAGCAGTCGCATCCAAGGGTGCCTGGGCTTATGTTATGGGAGCTTATTATCGTAGGATAAAGGCTTCTGAAATCAAAGACGACTATATCCTTGTAAAGGCCGGGCTCAGGTTCATAAACAAAAGCTCCCTTGTAAGTCTGCATCTTCCTTTTTCCGATTTCGTTATAGTGCGGCTTGTTCGGAGCAATCTCATTAAACTGCGGAGCCTGCTTGAGAAGATACCATTCAACAAGCTGGGAGAATCCCATCCTGTTTATGTCGTAGATTGGAAGCCCCACAATCTTTACAAACTCAATAATACTTGGCATAATCTTCTCGCAAAGCTTGTAAGTCAACAGAGAATCATGGAGGTTATATCTGCAGAACTCCCCTATCTTCTCAGGCTCATTATCCCACACATGAGCAAGGTTATCCAGGTCAACTTTAACCTTGTTCTCTCCGAGAAGCTCTTCTGCTACAGCATTAAGGCCGTAAGAATCTGTGTTGAGTTCAATCCTCATAACTCTCCTTATAAATTTGAAAACATCAAGATGCACAATCCCATTTATTTTTGCGTCTTCGTTTGTTCCGAGCTTCAGTTCAGAATAGTCAAGCCCAAGTTCAAGCTTTACCTTGTATTTATTTGCCCTTGTCCTGATATAAGGAAGGTCAAACCCGTCAGAGAAATACCCAGTTAATATGTCTGGCTTATAGTCCTCTATGACTTCTTTTATCCTCTCAATAAGATTTACCTCGCTCTCTACGAACTCAACATAGTCAAGGTCAGTCTTAAATCGCTTCCAGGTTATTACTTTCTTAAAATTCTCTCCATAAAAAGCAGCCATTATTATCGGGTTCTTTTCAGGCAGAACCTCCATAGTTGGATTATATGTTTCAATATCTAAAGCAAGAATCTTTGGCTTTGTCAGTGCGTCATCGCTGAATGGCTCGACAAGGCTTGCCTTAAACACAGGCACTTTCATCTTCTCATTCACAAACTCGCCTTCTGCCTGGCATAATGTCAATGGAACAATCTTCTTGTCAATCAGATACCTCCTTATGAACAGGATATCATACTCATTTACAGACTCAACCATCTCCCAGTTTTTGATGACATCTCTTATTACAGGAACATCTTTAGGGAGCTTTGTGAAAACCTTCAATACCTCGACTTCCTTCCCTGCAAATAATTTAGTGGCTCTCTCAGTCTTTACAACTTCAGAAATTTCTTTATCTTCCCCAACTTTCAGTTTACTTATCTTATCATCAATTTCAACTCCCTTCTTAGGGATAACATAAAAGTAAGGCAGAAAACTATCATCAGTCACGCATATCTGCTTTCCATCTGCTGTTCTTCCAAATAGGCAGATCACTGCTTTATTCTCAACCAGCTTGTAAGTGATATCTATAGGAAAAAACTGTATTTTCTCAGCCATGGTCGAGAGTATCCTTGTATCTTATATAAATATTGTCTCGATTTCTGTTCTTTTTATTTTCAATATAGACAACTAATAATCTTTATATACTCTCTTTAAATCATAGACTAAAAAAATGCGTGATTTAATCATAGTGGGAGGTGGTGCAGCAGGTTTAGCTTCCGCAATCTACGCTGCAAGATACAAGCTGGACACTTTGCTGATTTCTAAGCACGGCGGGGCTGCAATAGGTGCTCCTTGGATTGAGAATTATCCTGGATTTGAAAAGATAGCTGGTATGGACCTTATCTCTAAGTTTGAAGCTCAGGCAGCAAACCTAGGCATAGAAACAATAAGCGAGGAAGTCACTTCAATTTCCAAAAAGAAAAATTCATTTGTTGTTGAGGCAGGAAACAAGAAATACGAATCAAAAACGATTATACTTGCATTAGGCCGAGAGAAAACAAGGCTTAATCTTGAGAACGAATCAAAATATCTTGGGAGAGGCATAAGCTACTGTGCAACGTGCGATGCACCAGTTTTCAACGGAAAAACAGTCGCTGTTGTCGGCGGTTCAATTGGAGCGCGCAGGTCACGGCCGGGAAGCGCTGTCACCTGAACCTGGTCCCTTGCCATACGCCGCTCGAGGGGCAGTTCGCGGATTTCCTGGACGGGGCTGGCGACGTGGAGGCGTACCTCAAGAACGAGCGGTTCGGCTTCTCGGTGACGTATTTCGAGAGCGGACGGCCGCGGCAGTACTACCCGGACTGTGAACGTTTGCCGGAGGCGCTGCTGTCGGA